>JALOTR010000337.1 GCA_025457805.1 Akkermansiaceae bacterium
CGCCGCTTCGTGAGCCGGGATGGCGTGGAGGATTTTCCGCAGCACCCGGCTTTGGGCGAATTTCAGCAACGTCTTCGGGCTCTCGATCAAGCGATAGCGACCGGTCTTCGGTTTCGGCTGCCAGCGATGCCGATAATGCTCGTGCCGACCACGGGAAATCAGCCAGCCGAGGTCATCGAAATGCAGTCCGAGGAGGGTCGCGAGATCGGCGAGGGTGGAAATTTCCGGGACCATCCAGCCTTGCGGAGCCCCCGCCGCAGGGGCCATGCGGGGTGTCACGGCAACAATTTCGATCCGCCCCCGGCCCGCGCTCCATGCGATCTGATAGGGCTCGTGTGCCCGGATGCGGTCGGTGACATCCTTCACGGTCGGCCGCGGAGCTTCGGCGAATTCCAAATACAGTTTTCGCAGCAGCGGGGCCAGCCAGCGCGCCTTCCGCAGATCGCCCACCATCGGCCTCACCCGTGCCATCAGGTCCGCCGGGTCGGCCAGCGGACCCGCCACCAGAGCGGTGGCCAGTCGGCGGATGTGATGGGCTTGCGAGGACATTTTTCTTCGAAAAAATCGCGATTGCGGAGAAGCCCGCACGCCAACGCGTCCTGTCCCGCGCGGGCCTTTTCACGCGGCAGCGTGATGACGCCCTCGCCTCGTGATGCCTTGGTGTATCGATCCCCCGGGGTATCCCCGGAGAGGCCGCATGATTTCCACACGACCGGCTTGGCGCACGGAGCTTCCCGCAATTCGCATCCGCAAACTGGCTCCTGCCATGCGACCCGTCAATCCCCCGGCTCTAACGGGAACGTGTTTTCCACCCTTGCGGACAGGTTTCAAAATCCCACCTCGCGCTTCGCCTTGTCGAATGCCCGCACCGCCACCACGTGGGGCGCTGAGGCAAGAGCACGGCGTGCCCGGGCGGTTTCATTGTTTATTCCAACTTCCGGATCGTTCCATTCTTTCCCATATTCATCAATCAGCCGAATGCAAAGTTCCTTGGCTCGCTCCGGGTTCTTCAGGGGAACCTTGGCGCGGTTGTTTATCTCCCCATGAAATGCCGTGGGATAAGGATTGCGAATGCCATCGTAATCGATCGGAAAGCATACATCATGATGCTTTCCCAAGTGATCAACGATATGGATGCCCACACTCCCCCCATCCATGTATCCCGTCCCATACACCGCCTGCGGCGGCATGGCAATCGAGCGGAATGGCTCCTCCTCTTTAGACAAATCCAAAGGCCCCTCCAGGAAATGAAGCGCGACGGGAATCCCCACGAAAAACAATACCACGCAGCCGATGATCCATGGGTTGCGTTTGGAAAGGCGCGACATGAAGCGGATCTTATCAACGTTTCGCATGAACCAAAGATCTCTCTGAAAAATTGACAAAACCGCTTTCGCACATATCCTGTGTGCATGGCGAACGTGACCCTCTCCATTCCCGACGACCTCCTCAAGCGTGGCCGGAGCTATGCAAAAGCCAGAGGCACCAGCTTGAACGCCCTGGTCCGGGAACTTCTTGATGACACCGTATCCAATCCCGAAGCGGTGATCGATTCCATGATAGAGCGACTCAAACAATCCGCTGGGGACTCCAAGGGCGAAAAAATCCACCGCGAGGAACTTCACCGCTATTGATCCATGGCAGCGCGCAGTTTTCTGGATACCAACATCCTGATTTATTCGGTGGATCGCGCAGACCCTGCCAAACAAAATACGGCTCTTGAACTCATTGCTCGCCATGCCAAGGACCGGACTGGCGTAATTTCCACTCAGGTCCTCCAGGAATTTTACTCCGCCGCGACTCGCAAGCTCGGGATCGACCCGCTGCAAGCCCGTCAACACCTGCGCGACTTTCAAATCTTCGACATCGTGCAAGTCACCCCGGCGATCATCGAAGAAGGCATCGACTGTAGCATTCTCCACCAACTTTCCTTCTGGGACGGCCTCATCCTCGCCGCCGCCGTAACCGCCAATTCCACGGAACTCGTCTCGGAAGATCTCAGCCACGGTCAAAAACTCCAAGGCATCACGGTGCGGAATCCGTTTGTGTAGTGAAGCAATGTGCTACTGGCGGCGTAAGCATCAATTTCCAACGAAATCGTCTTGGTCGCCATGCGCGAAACATGCACGAAAGCGCACTTCAGGTCAAGGCGGCCTTCCAACGCGCAATCTCCGCCTTCACATTCGCAATCGACGGCGCTCCCGGATTCGTTCTCGCGGCGAGGGCGGTTTCCAGTGAGAAAACATCCTTCGCATCCGGCCCGTAGGCGGGGTCGATGGCTGTTAGATCAAGTTGGTCGAGCGGGGTCTTGGTGGCGATGGCTTGGGCGACGGCTTTGCCGACGAGTTCGTGGGCGTGGCGGAAGGGGATGCCTTTTTTGACGAGGTAATCGGCGAGGTCGGTGGCGAGCAGCATGGGATCGGATGCGGCGGCCTTGCAGTTTTCCTCGCGAAGCTCCATGGCGGCGATCATCTCGGTGTTCACTGCGAGAATGAGGCGCAAGGTGTCCACGGAATCAAAGAGCGGGGGTTTGTCTTCCTGGAGATCGCGATTGTAGGTGAGCGGTAGGCCCTTGATGGCGACTAACAGATTCATCAGATTTCCCACAAGCCGCCCTGTCTTGCCGCGCGTGAGTTCGCAGACATCCGGGTTTTTCTTCTGCGGCATCAGCGAAGAACCAGTGGTGTGTGCATCGGACAGCGATGCGAATGCAAACTCGGCGGTGCACCAAAGAATAAGATCCTCGCTGAGGCGCGAGAGGTGGGCACCGCAAAGGGAAATGATAAATAACAACTCGGCGATGTAATCACGATCCGCGATGGCATCCATCGAGTTATGCGTTACGTCATCGAAGCCGAGCTCCGCGGCGATCGCACGGCGGTCGAGATTGATGGTGGAGCCGGCGAGTGCACCGGAGCCGAGCGGGGAAATGTTGAGACGCTTCCGGCAATCGGCGAGGCGGGATTTGTCGCGCTCGAGCATTTCCACATAGGCGAGAAAATGGTGGCCGGCGGTGACGGGTTGGCCGCGTTGGAGGTGGGTGTAACCGGGGATGATGGTGGTGGCATATTTTTCCGCGCGGTCGAGCAGGGCTTTTTGCAGGGCGGTGATCTCGCCGAGCAGGGAATCGATTTCCGTCCGGGCGTAGAGCCGGGTATCGGTGGCCACCTGGTCGTTCCGCGAGCGGGCAGTGTGGAGTTTGGCTCCCGCCGGACCGATGCGCTTGGTCAACTCGGCCTCGATGTTCATGTGGATGTCCTCCAGCGAGGTCTTGAACTCGAATTTCCCGGCTTCGATATCGGCGAGGATTTCCTTCAGACCGGCTTCGATTTGGGAAAATTCGTCCTCGGTGAGCAGTCCCGCGTTTTTCTGAGCACGGGCGTGGGCGATAGAGCCCGCGATGTCGTGCGGAAACAAACGCCAGTCATAGGAGATGGACTCGCCGAATTGTTGGACGAGCGAGGAGGTGTCTTGAGCGAATCGGCCTTTCCACATTGCGGGCGGATTCAAACCCGCTGCCGCCCGCATGAAAACGAAAATCTGAACCGCCAAAATACCCAATTCAGCAAGATGTCCCTCCATGAAACCCCCAAGCTTGGCGACCGTGGCGTCTTGGCGTTTCAAAATTCCGCCAGCCCCAGCGGGGATTTCCCGTTGCACTTCCGTCCATCCCTTCTAACGTCCCGACCATGTCCAAATTCATACCCCTCATCAGTTCCGGCACTGCCGGTCCGCTCGGCGTGCTCCACCTTCCGCGCCTTTGGCAGAAAACCTCGCTTGCGGCCGCGGGCAAGGACCATCCGGACTACCCGGCCTGTGCTCCCGGCTACGATACGATGGTGCTCGGCGCGCTCGGTATCGAGGTGGATGCCTTCAAGGCTTACATCGCTGCGGAAAAGCCCACCTATCCCCAATGCGAGGCCTGGGTGCTCGCCCAGTGCGGCGGATCGCTCGATGCCGCCAAAGTCGCCGAACTCAATGCCTCGATCGTCGGCTACAACCACACAGATGATGTCCGGAAATCCATCCTCGATGCCAATGGCATCACCGATGACGGCACGATCCTCGATGCGATCAATCTGAACAATCTCGATGACTGGTTGAGCTTCCACTCGGAAGTCATCAAGGGCTGATTGACCATGCATTTGAAATCCGTCACCCGGAAACTCGCGCTGCCGCTCATCGCGGTCACGCTGCTTTCCGGGTGCACGGACGCTTTCAGGCGGAACGGCCTGTAGCGTCGCTCTGTTTGCGTCGCAGTCCAAGAAGTGCGCAAAGCGCCCGAACACCGACCCATCCGGCAGCACGGAAACCATCACCAAGCACCGAGTCCCCGGTCGCAAGTTCAAGGTGGCCTGGGTGGATGAAGAGGGGGAGTGGAGGGAAGTTTATCGCGGGCGCTGAGTTGTCTTGATCATTTCAGCAAGTGCTCGAAAGCCGCTGTTTGCGAATCGGGACGACATTGGACTTGGATTGGATTGCAAAAACCCGAGCCATGGGCCATTCTGCCTCCGAAAGCCGACAAGTGGGCTCTGTGAATCGTGACCGGATGCTCACAAAACGAATCGTTGAATTCGACGTAACATTCCGATGTGACAAATGATCCCAAGGAGATCCC
>JALOTR010000338.1 GCA_025457805.1 Akkermansiaceae bacterium
ACCGGGTTGGAGCCGAAGCCGCTGTAAAGATGCAGACTCCCCACCGCGTGAGGGATGATCAGGTCCACCTCGAGCGTGTCTCCGGCAGCCGTGGCCGGACTCAACCAGCGCGAGGAGTCATCCACATATCCATCGACCACTTTTTTCGGATAGGCATCGAGTCGGATCGCGGATGCGGCGGTGGGACGCTTGTGGGCAAGGCTCAGGCGGACGTCCGTGCCGATGGGAAATCCCTGCTCCACTCCACCTGAGAGATTCGGTGGAAACACGGCGATTTCCCGGATCGTGCGGATTCCATTCTCATCACTATAAAGCCGGATGCGCTCCGCAGTCACAGCGGATTGAAACACGACGACGCGCTCCGCATTCGTATTGACCGTCACAGTCGCGCCGGGGATGTCCACCCATGCGCTGCCATCGTGATACTGGAGCTTGAAGGTCGGCAGACCACCCTGCGCGGCGTCATTGTCCAGGCCAAGATACAAGTGGGCACTGCCCATTGTGACTGCGCGCGGATATCTGATTTCCAGCCAGTGCGGGTTGTTGGAATTCGCCGTGCGATACGAATGGAAATTGCTGACGATCCCATCGACGGCGAAGTCCGGGCTGTAGGTGCTGTTCTGGCCGCTGGCAGTGACGGGTTGGTATTTCGCCACATTCACCCGCTCCGCATGGGAGTGGAGCGCCAACAACACCATCATGAGGAAGATCCTGCGACCCGTGCCGCCGGACAGGAAATTCGATGGGTTTTGGTTCGAGGATGGGTTCATGGGTGCAAAAGGGACACACGGAAAACACGGGTTGGTGGTTGGATTGGATTTTGTCCCAAGAATCCAATCCGGGGTTTCATTCGCGCAGGGCAGGTTACGCCCCGATCAAACTGGATTCAAGCCCGCCGCCTGTCACCCCTTCCCGCTTGCACGATGTGGGCAAAATCTTACACTTGCCGTGCATGCCGGGAAGCGGCAGTGATCGGGCCACCCCATTGGATCATGATGCGCGCTGTTTTCCTCACGAGTCTTCTTTCCGTCTCCATGGCAGCCGCTCTGTGGGCGGATGTGAAGCTTCCGTCCTTCTTCAGCGACCACGCCGTGCTCCAGCGCGACAAACCGCTGCCTATATGGGGCTGGGCGGATCCGGGTGAGGAAGTGACAGTTTCGCTCGGCACCCAAACCGTGCGCGGCACTGCAGGACGCGATGGCAAGTGGATGGTGAGCCTCAAGGGCCAGCCGGCCACCGGCAAGGCGGTGGATCTCACCGTTTCCGGCAAGAACACCCTGACGCTGCGCAACATTCTGTTAGGCGACGTGTGGCTTTGCAGCGGACAGTCGAACATGGAGATGGGATTGGGAAATTGCGATGCGCCGGATGACATCGCAGCGGCCGCTTTTCCGCTCATCCGCCATTTCCGTGGCCAATACAATTTCGCCATCGCTCCAGCGAAGGACCTCCAAGGCCAATGGGCGGTTTGCGAGCCCGGCACGGCGCCGGGATTCAGCGCGGTGGGATTTTATTTCGCCCGCCGCATCCATCAGGAAAGCGGCGTGCCCATCGGTCTGCTCACCAACGCGGTGGGCGGCACAAACATCGAGTTATGGATGTCCCAGGAAACCTTGCTCAACCATCCGGCGCTCGAATCCTATGCCTCGATCATGCGTGAGTCGCTCACGGACTATCGCAAACAACTGACAGCCGCCTTGCCTGAGATCGAAAACTGGACGCGCCAATCCCGACTTGCGCTCCGGGCAGGCCAAGCGGTTCCCTTGATGCCGGCGGTGCCGGACTTTCCTTTCATCGACAAGATATCACGTCCCCGTTGCGTGACGCTTCACAATGGCATGCTCGCGCCGCTGGTGCCGATGGCACTCAAAGGTGTGTTGTGGTATCAGGGAGAAAACAATGCGGACGGTCATCTCTATGTGGAGAAAAAGGCGGCCATGATCGCTGATTGGCGCAAGTGGTTTCGCGATCCGGTGTTGCCATTTTATTATGTGCAACTCGCCGCCTGGCAGCCGCCCCATCCCGATCCCGCAGGCGGCGAATGGGGCATGATCCGCGATGCGCAAAGGCGCTGTCTGTCCATCCCCCACACTGGAATGGCGAGCGCAGTGGATTTGGGCGATGCGGTGGACATCCATCCCAAAAACAAGGCGGATGTAGGCGAACGCCTGGCCTTGTGGGCGATGCGAAACGAATATGGCCGGACCAAACTTGAAACCAGCGGGCCTTTGTTCCGCGAGATGAAGATCGATGGCAGCAAAGCGCGGATTCTTTTTGATCACAGCGGCGGCGTGTTGATGACAGCACGGAAACAAGGACGGAAGCCGGTGGAGGAAACACCGGATGCGCCATTGAAACAATTCTCCATCGCCGGCGAAGACCAGGTGTGGCATTGGGCAGAGGCGGAAATCGATGGCGACACGGTGGTGGTTTCCTCGCCGCAAGTTGTGAAGCCCGTGGCTGTTAGATATGCCTATCGCAGCAATCCCGAAGGCGCGAATTTATACAACAGCGCCGGCCTTCCCGCATCGCCATTTAGGACGGATGCGTGGTGAGGTGAATGGCGGATCAGACGCTATCTTTGATATGTCACAATCGGCGTTTTCTTTCCTTCCGAGAGCGCGATGATGCGTTTGCCATCGGCCGAGATAGCGATGGATTCCGCCTGGGCGAGCAAGTGCGGACCGGGCGAGAGGGGTTTGCGGGCGAAGGCTTCCGGCCAGGATTCGGCAGGGGCTTTGGGAAACACGAACACGCCATAGTAGGTGAGCACGGCGGCAAAGGATTGATCCGCAGCGATGTCCATGGCGGTGGGTTGGTTGCGGAAGGGAATCGTGCTTTCCAACGGCGCATCCACGGTGCTGGTGCCGATGCGGCGGGTGGTCTGGATGCCGCGTTTTTCGGGTTTCAAGAGAGGCAGTTCGTGCAACTCCGGTGGGGAATTGCGCTTGCTCAGCAGCAGGATTTTCCGCGCAGCGGCATCCACCGCCACCGATTCACAATCGCGCGGGCCACCTTCATAGCGGAAGCGGATCTGCCAGTCGGTGGTGAGGCGGGCATCGAGCTTCTGATCGGGCTTCGGCAGGGCGGGCTCGCGCAGGATGTGGAGAGTGCAGAAGTCGCGCTTGGATTCGTTGTCGCCGGTATCCGCGACGAGAAGCCACGATTGGTTGTCCCACTCGAAAATGGCAAGATCCTCCCAATCCACATTGCGGGCATCCTTGAGGGTGATCTTCCCGCGCGGCGTGCCATCGGCCTGCACGAGATGGATTTCCGCAGGCGCACCGCTGTCATTGATGATCCAGTAGTGGCCGGGATCCTTCCGTGAAACCACGATGCCGCTGGCCTCGCGGATCCCGGGAGCCTCCATCGTCGGGCGATCCGGAGAAATCCTGAACTGCACCGCAGGATCCGCATGCAGCCCGGCGCTTGTTAGAAAACATAATATCAAAATCCATCGCTTCATCTTCGTGACGATGGGACAAGCCCGGGCAAAACTCAAGCGCAGCGGCAATCCTTCTTGGCACCCGCTGCCCGGAGCTGCGCTTCCAGATGATCGAGCACTTTCATGTATCGATTGTGCGCTTCGATGGGGCTGGCGTACGGGATGAGCGGTGATTTCGCAGCCGCGGTGGCACCGCCCTTGGTGGACATCCATTGAAAATGATTCGATGTCTGCAATTTCGCCCACTCGTGGGTGACCGCCTCATCGTTCACCGCATTCACCAGTTTTTCCAAGCCATGCACACGGGCGATCGCCTCACGCTGCATCGAGTTCTCCGTCCATGCGGAAAGATCGCGCTCGGTATCCGTCCATGATGTGAGGTAGCGGCATTCATATTCGCGGGAGGCGCGGTAGAGATCGACGGCCTCGGTAGGCGTGACCCATTGCAATCCGGCATCCGCCACGGCGTCAGGCAGTTCCTCCCAGAAGCGGAAGACTCCGGCATCGTCGGTGATGCGCTCGCCGATGGTTTCGTAGCCGAGGAAAAGATTGACGATGTCCCCCGGCGAATCCGCGAGCCAACCCGCGAATTTCCCGGCCGTGAGCGGATAGCCCACCCAGGCAGGATCGGAGAAACGGTAGCCGATGTCATCCGAGAGGCGCACATTGCGCAGCAGCGTCTTGATGCGGGCGGTTTCCGGAGCGCGGTAGAGGAAATTGGCCGACTGCGAGCCGACGATGCGCTCCACGCCTTCCGCCACAATGCCATCGAAGCCCATCGTTTCCGCCTTGGCGGCGATGGCGTCGTTGTAAATCAACTCCGTATTGCGGAACACCCGCGGACGGACATGGAAGATCTCCTCGATTTTTTCCAAATGAAGATCCACCTGGCGGTCGAACTCCTTGTTGGAATGAATGAAGGCAAGGGAATGATAATACGTTTCCGCCAACAACTCCACGCCACCGGCGGCGACGAGTTCCTGGAAGGACTCCAGCACATCCGGGCGATGACGTTCCATTTGCTCGATGGCGGTGCCGCTGATCGAGAGCGCCATGCGGAAACGGCCTTCGTGGTCCTCGATGAGCCGCTTGAACATCCGGTTCGCGGGAAGATAACAGCGCTCCGCCACGCGATCGAGAATCGAAGCATCGAGTTCCACATCCTCATAAGA
>JALOTR010000339.1 GCA_025457805.1 Akkermansiaceae bacterium
CAGCAAGGGCAAGTTGTGTTCCTCATCTCTCGCCGGAATGATGATGCTGACTTTCTCGCCACCCGGCGGCCTTTGATCGTCGCGGCAAGGTCGCAGCCGGGGAAGCAGCAGGAAACCCGCCACCCACAGGATGAGAGTTGCCGCGAGCAAGATCAGCATCGGTCCCAGGCTACCACGTTTTTCGCCACATTCTGGCCGCACAAGACGACCATCGGCATGCCGCCACCCGGATTCACCGAGCCTCCGACAAAAAACAGATTGGGATACTTCGAACTCTGCTTCGGAGCCTTGAAGGCGAGGTTCTTGAAGCGATCACTCACCACGCCATAAATCGAACCCTTGTTCGAATTATATTGTTCGCGGATGTCGATGGGCGTCCAACAATGTTCGAAGACCACATGCTTGCGGAGATCCGTGAGTCCCATGCGTTCGAGTTTGTCGAGCACGCGTTCCTTGAAAACCATGTAGTCGTCCCGCGTCAGCGGATGCTCATCATCGATGTGCGGGATATGCGGCAGGATCTTGAGGCAATCGCAACCTTCCGGAGCCACCGTCGGATCGGTGCGCGAAGCCGCCACCAGATAGATGGTGGGATCCGGCGGAAGCTGGCGTTTGCGGAACACGGTATGGAAATGCTCGCGCTGGTGATCGGAGAAAAAGAAATTGTGATGCGCAAGTTGTGGGTATTTGCGATCGAGCCCGAGTTCCAATACCAGGCCGGAACAGGAGGGCTCGTATTTCTCCAGCGATTTCATGAACGCGTCATCCTCCGCGAGAAGGTTGGCGTAGGCAGGGATCACCTCCATGTTGGAAACAATGATATCCGCTGGATGGAATTCTCCATTGGCAACAAGTCCTGTGACGCGACCACCCTCTTTGCGCACTTCCTTCACCTCGCTGTTGAGATGCACGCGGATGCCGAGTTCATCCATCAACTTCTGCAAGCCCAGCGCGATGTGATAGAGCCCGCCATCCACATACCAGAGATCATATCGGTATTGGATGGTCGGCATGCAGTTCATGAATGCCGGGCAATGATAGGCGGAAGATCCCACGTATTTGATGAAATAATCAAAGATGTCCCGCATGTGCCGGGTTTTGAGATACTTCGCCACGCCGCCATGCATGGTGCGGAAGAGATCGAACTTGAGGAAATTTCCCAGTCCGTAGAATTCGCGGAACTGCTTGGAATTATCGAGGCCTTTCTCGAAGTAACCCGCGTTGACGAGATCATAGAGATCGGACGAATACTTGAGGAAACGTTCCACATTTGCAGGGTCCTCGCCCACCTTGCGTGCTTCCGCCGCCATCAGGTCCGGCTCCGGATAGAGATCCACCACTTTGCCATCCTCGAAAAAATTCCGCCAATGCGGGCGCAGCGCCCGGATGGGGATGTAGTCGCTCATTTTTTTCCCCGAGCGCTCGAAGAGGCGTTCGAAAATGTGGGGCAGCGTGAGGATGGATGGCCCGAGATCGAAGGTGTAGCCCTGCTCCTTGAGCACGTTGAGCTTGCCGCCGATCTTGGGGTTTTTCTCATGAATCGTGACCTCATAGCCTTCCTGCGCCAGGGAAATGGCTGCGGACAATCCTCCGAGGCCGGAGCCGATGACGATGACTTTCCTGCTCATGGCTTTTCCAAAGAGTTAGAAAAATGGGTGCGGCGGCTCCAGCGGCCGGAATCACCGCCCATATCACGAGGAGCCTTCCAACCATCCGCCCGCGAGCCCAGGGGATTTTCCGACAATAACGATAACAGTCTCCGAATCATTTCTTGACTAAGCCTTACCCTATCGCATCCATGCCGCAACCAGAGAAATGGAATTTACGGAGCACATCGCAAGCCAGCGGGCATTTTTCCTGAGCGGCGGAACACGCAGCGCGGAATTCCGGCGCGCCCAGTTGGGCCGCCTCCTCGATGCCATTGAAAAACACGAAGAAGCACTCCTGGCCGCCCTCCATGCGGACCTCCGCAAGCCGCCCACGGAGGCCTATGCCAGTGAAATCGGCTTTGTGCTGGGGGAAATTCGCCACGCGCTCCGCCATCTCGACCGCTGGGTGAAACCCCAATCGCGCCGCTGCCCCTTCATCACCTGGCCCTCCAAGGCCGCCATCCACCCGGAACCCATGGGCGTGGCACTCATCCTCGGGCCGTGGAACTACCCGTTTCAAGTCCTCATCTCGCCGCTCGTGGGCGCGATCGCCGCGGGAAACTGCGCCATCCTCAAACCCTCCGAACTCGCCCCACGCACCGCCGATCTGGTTTGCCGGATCATCGGGGAAACCTTCGACGCCCAATACATCACCGCCATCCCGGGCGACCACACCACCGCCGAAGCCCTGCTGCGGGGGAAATTCGACACCATTTTTTTCACCGGCAGCACCCGCACCGGCCGCTCGGTCATGACGGCGGCAGCGGCAAACCTCACCCCGGTCACCCTCGAACTCGGTGGAAAATCCCCCTGCATCGTGGCTGCGGATGCCCCGATCGAGACCACCGCACGGCGCATCGTGTGGGGAAAATTCATGAACGCCGGCCAAACCTGCGTGGCACCGGATCATGTGCTGGTGGACGCGAGGGTCCACGATGCACTCATCGATGCGCTCAAGAAATCCATCGCCGCCTTCTACGGGCCGGATCCGCAGAAAAGTGCCGATTACGGCCGCATCGTCAACCGCCGCCACTTTGACCGGCTCACCGCCTATCTCACCGAGGCCGATGTCGCCGCCGGTGGCAGGCACGATGCCGAGGATCTTTTCATCGAACCCACCATCCTCATCAACCCGAAGGACGGCGCGGCGCTGCTGGAAGAGGAGATTTTCGGGCCTATCCTGCCGGTCATCGCGTTTCAAAACATCGATCAAGTCATCGCCGACTTGAACCGGGGTCCGGCGCCGCTGGCCTTGTATCTGTTTTCCAATGATGCCGCCTTGCAGGAAAAAGTCGTGCGCGGCACTCGCTCCGGCGGCGTCTGCATCAATGACACCATCAGCCACATCCTCGCCCGCGATCTCCCCTTCGGCGGACTCGGCGAGAGCGGCATGGGGCAATATCATGGCAAGGCCAGTTTCGACGCCTTCACCCACCGCCGCGCGGTGATGAAGCGCTCGACCGCATTCGATCCCAATTTCCGCTACCCTCCCCCAGCTCTCGCCCTCCCCGCGCTCAAGCGCATGCTCCGGATCTTCGGTGCCGGGTAGGTGGCGTGTATCGCGATTCGAGTGGCTCAGTGAATCCTCCATGGATGATCCCTGCACTTTTGCATTCTAAGGATTCTGTTATGTCTTCTTGCGTGTCCCGCCATACCGCCCTTCATCTGCCGATTCTCGCTGCCACGGAGACAGCCGCCCGCCATGGGCTTGTCTGTGACCGTTGTGACATTCTGCAGGACGGACACACGCTGGTGCTGAGGCTGAGCGAGAGCCTGGTGGCACGCGTGGTGACCGACTGCGATGGTCCACGAAAGGGCGGGGAATGGTTCGCCCGGGAAAGCGCGGTGGCATGCCACCTGGCGCGGCAGGGAGCACCGGTCATTCCGATGCATCCGCAAATTCCTCCCGGGCCTCACGAGCAGCTCGGCTATACGCTCAACTTCTGGCAATTCGTCACTATCCTCGATGAGGTGCCTCCCGCAGAAGAGACCGGACGGACGCTTTTCCAATGCCATGAGGCGCTTCGCCGCTTCAAGGACCCGCTGCCGGTGCTTGGGATCCTGCGGGAAACGCTGGATTTGTTGGATAACACCCGGCCCTCGGAAATGCTCCGTTTAGATGATATCATTCTGCTAAAGGATCGCCTCGCGACTTCGACTGCCGCCTTGGAAAACTTTCCGATGCAGCCCCTGCATGGCGATGCACACGGAGGCAACCTGATATGCACCACTCAAGGCCTGTTGTGGACGGATTGGGAGGACACCTTCCTCGGCCCGGTCGAGTGGGATCTTGCATCGATCATCTGGAACGCCCGTTTCCTGGATCGCGATACCACCACCGTGGATGCGATTCTCGGTACTTATATCAAACAAGGAGGAGAAATAGATCAAGCAGCGCTGCACCACAGCCAGATCGCCCGGGCAGCGGTGATGAGTGCGTGGTATCCCATCCTCTATCCCGAACCCACACCCGAGCGGCGGGAGAAGCTTCGATTTCGCCTGGATTGGCTCGGCAACCCGGCATAGGACATCAAAGGGGCTTGATGGCTTCCGCAAATGCCTTGCCAGTGAGGGCATTGCCTTTGGCGGAGGGATGACTGCCATCAGCCGCGAAGAGATCCGCGAGTTTTCCTTTTCGGGCTTCGAGCTCCCATGCATCCCCGGCGGGAATCACATAAATGCCGCCCGTTTCATTGGAAGTGGCATGATATCCTTCCCGCACCCGGCGATTCATGGCGAAGAAATCATCACCCGCCACCTTGGGATCGCCGTCGCGATAACCCCATGTCTGATAGAGGACTGGCACTGCGCCGGCCTTGCGGGACTCTGCGGCAAGTGTGCGGAGTGCAGGAACCATGAACATGGCTCTCATGGCGGATTGGGACGGAATGCGGCTTTGTTCCTGAAACACGATGAGGTCCCATTTTCCGGAGCGGATTTGGGCGAGGCTTTCTTCCGACTTTGCGTG
>JALOTR010000340.1 GCA_025457805.1 Akkermansiaceae bacterium
CGCGGATGGTGAAAAGAATGCCGCTGATGATCGCAAACGACACCAAGACCCCCGCTGCGAAGACGATGCCGTGGATTGCCACCTTCCGGCGATCCGAGCCGGCTTGCTGCACGAAGCCCATGATTTTCAATCCGATGACAGGAAACACACAGGGCATCAGATTGAGGATGAGCCCGCCGAGGAACATGCTGCCCAGCACGGGTAGAAACTTCGCGAACGACAAGGTTTCCACCGGCGTTGCCGAGGCCACGGCAGCGGTGGTGATCGCCGTTTCCGGAACCTTCACCGAAGGCGAACCAAGAATGACGCCGGAAAAACGATCCCCTTGCGGAAGATCCTCCTCCAACGCGTTTTTCAGCGCCCTCGGCAGGCGGAATACCCAGGCATCGCCCTCCTTTTGAATTGCCCCGCCGGAGCTGATGGATTTGACGAAAGGTTGATCCGGCACGAAGTCCGTAGGCGCTTGATTGAGCGCAGCACCCGGCACCACCCGCAGCAGGATATCACCACCATCGGAGCTAGCGGAAAATTTCCAATCCGCCTTCACCAGCGGCTGGCTGGCGCGCGCCTTCTCGAACAAGGAGGCGGCCTCCGGGGCCTCTTCCAGCGCCGCTCCCACTGGCAAAGTGAGAGTGAAGGACTGCTTTTCATTGATGCAGCTTTCCTTGCAAATCTGCCAGGTGGCATCCGCCTTCAAGGTCACCGTCGTGCCCGCAGCAAGCCCAGCCGGTGCTGTTAGATCGACAATGAAAACCGGACTGCCGGAAAACACATAACTCTTGCCAAAAAAACCATCCTTCACTTCCGGCACCGGCCATTGAATGGCACCGGCCTTGAATCCATCGGGCATGACCCACTTGATGGCCGGAGCCTCCTCCACCCCGCCGGAATTCTGATAGTAGCTGTGCCAATCTTTCGGATGATCCAGCTTCAGGGCCACGCTGAATGCCTGGCCCGGCGCGATGGTTTTGACTTCGGAAACCAACGCCGCCTTCGTCTTCGGAGCGCCCGTGGGCAACGCGAACTGCGCCTCCGCCGACGAACCCAGGGCTAACAGAACAATCGATGAAAGGAAGTGTCGGAACATGATGAAGTGGATGGGCAATCGATAGTGGGAGGAATGAAACTCCGCAATCATCCAAAAAAAACGGGGCAGCCCGGAATCGGGTGCCCCGTGGAATGAAATGCAGGTGGATCAATAACGGCCGTATTGTTCCTGGTCGCGGGCATTGCCGTAGAGCGCACCGGCTGTGCCACCGCCCGCCGCACCGATCGCTGCGCCTTCGAGGCCGCGTCCGGATTGATGGCCGATGATACCGCCTGCCGCTGCGCCAATGAGTGCTCCCGTGGCCGCACCGCGCTGGGTGTTCGGTCCGGCAGGAGCCGCACAGTTGGAGAGGGAAATAGCGGCGAGTGCACTAAGGGAGGTAAGAACGATGGTTTTCATTGAGGTTTAAGTTCGCCAAACTAAATACGCTGAACCGGGGTCGTTTCAAGGAACATTTTTCACCGCAGAAGGCTTGAACTCAGGCCCGCCAAGCGTCACAGCAGCCCTGTGGATCAGGCCTTCATACTCGGCGCGGGACTCGGCACCCGCCTGCGCCCCCTCACCGATCATTTGCCGAAGCCGCTGGTGCCCTTGTTCCATCGGCCGCTCGCCGCTTGGGCCATGGATGCCTGCGCCCGGGCGGGCATCCACCGCTTCGCCATCAACACCCACCACCTGCCCCAAGCTTGGGAGGGGTTTGCCGCGGGAAATCCGGCGGAGGTCAGCCTGTTTCATGAACCCATCCTTCTCGAAACCGGCGGCGGATTGAAAAACATCGAACCATGGACCGGCGGAAAAGACCTGCTCGTCCACAACGGCGACATTTTTTCCACCCTGCCTCTGGAAAAACTCATCGCCGCCCACGAAAGCTCCGGACTTCCCGTGACGCTCGCCCTGCGGTCCGATGGAGACGCCAGCCACATCGCCCTCGATGCCTCAGCGACTCGCGTGGCGGACATCCGCCGCAAGCTGGACCGCGCGGACGGCACTCATGTCTTCACCGGCATCTACTGCGTGCGGCCGGAATTCACCCAGCTCCTCCCGGCCGGGGAAAAAATTTCCATCATCCCCGCCTTCCTCGATCTCGCCGCTCAGGGCCAACTCGGTGCCGTGGTGCTTGATGAGGGCGTCTGGCTCGATCTCGGCGACCGCGAATCCTACCTCAAGGCCCACTTCACGCTCGGCCTCGCCCCGGCCATTCATCCGGAGGCGGTCATCGGCGAAGGCGTGTTGTTGGAAAACACCGTGGTCGGCCCCGGCACCATCGTGGAGAACGGCGCAGTAGTGAGAAACTCGGTGCTCTGGCCCGGTGCGAGGATTTCCGCCTCGGCGGATCTCGATGGCTGCATCGTTTGCAGCGGACATGCCATCGAGGGAGCGCACCGCGACAAGGATCTCTAACATCTAACAAAACCGCTCACACATGGGCGATGGTCGAGCGGCTGGCGGCCTCCGGATCCTCGGGCAGCACTTCAAGCGGCGGGCAATTCGGACAAACATCCGGAATGCAAACGCCCGAAGCCGCCCAGCGGGTGGCATTGACGAGCACCTTCTGCACCTCCGCCTGATGATAGGTGGGATAGGTTTCGTGGCCCGGCCGGAAATAGAAAATCCGCCCGCTGCCCCGCCGCCACGTGGCACCGCTGCGGAAAACCTCGCCACCAGTGAACCACGAGATGAAAATCAATTCATCCGGCTCCGGAATGCCGAAGGGCTCGCCATACATCTCTTCCATCGGGATCACGAAATGATCGCCAAGCCCCTGCGTGATCGGATGATGCGGAGCGACGTTCCACAAGCGCTCTTTGTCATTCGCCTCCCGCCATTTCAGCGAGCACGAAGTTCCCATCAGTTTCTTGAAGATTTTCGAGTAATGCGCGGAGTGCAGCACAATCAGGCCCATGCCCTCCAACACACGGCGATGCACCGCATCCACCACCTCATCGGCAACCTCGGCATGCGCCATGTGGCCCCACCAGACGAGCACGTCGGTTTTTGCGAGGACCTCGGCGCTCAAGCCATGTTCCGCATCCTCCAGCAAGGCAATGCCCACCTCCAGATCCGCCTGCGTGCGCAAGGCAGCCGCAAGCGCCCCATGGATTCCTTCCGGATAGAGCGCGGCTACCTTCGGGTTGATCTTTTCGTGGCGGTTCTCGCTCCAGACAGTGACTCGGATCGGTGCTGACATAGGAAAATCGAAACCTTTTCCATGCTCCCGAGGCAAGCCAGATCATCCCTTGAGCGCATCAAGACGACCCGCCGCATAGGCTTGGAAAACCCGCGCGATCTCATCCCGCACCCGCCGGAATACCGCCATCTGCTCCTCCTCGCTGCCAGTCGCGTGCGCCGGATCATCGAAGGGCCAGTGATGACGATTCATCTGGCCAGGAAATACGGGGCACACCTGATCCGCATTGCCACAGACCGTGATGACCGTTTCCACGTTATCTGTTAGAAACTCATCGAGATGTTTGGAGTGGTGCGCACTGATATCAATTCCGACTTCCGCCATCGCCCGAATGCCGAGCGGATGCACATAACCTGCGGGTTTCGATCCCGCGCTTTCCACACGGAAGGAATCGCCAAGCGCCGCGCGCAGCAGGCCCTCCGCGAGATGGGAGCGACAACTGTTGCCAGTGCAAAGAATCAGAATGGTGGGTGGAGTCATGAATCAGGGAGTGGGGTAGAATTTCTTGCGCAGGAAAAACGAAACATGCACCAGCCCGATCAAGGCCGGCACTTCAATCAGCGGTCCCACCACCGCAGCGAAGGCCACGCCGGATTCCAGGCCGAAGACGGCAATCGCCACCGCGATGGCGAGTTCGAAATTGTTGCCCGCCGAAGTGAATGCCACACTCGCCGTGCGCGGATAATCCGAGCCCAGCCTGGCCGCCATGATGAAACTCACGAGAAACATCACCGCAAAGTAAATCACCAGCGGCACGGCGATCCGCAACACGTCCATCGGCAGGCGGACGATCGCATCGCCCTTGTAAGTGAACATCACGATGATGGTGAACAACAACGCAATCAAAGTGAGCGGCGAGATCCGGGGAATGAAAACTTTTTCATACCATTCCACACCTTTTGCCTTCACCAGCAGCACCCGGCTGAGCACACCCGCCGCGAAGGGGATGCCCAGATAGATGAGCACGCTTTGGAAAATCTCACCCATCGTCACCGGCACAATCACGCCCTTCAATCCCACATAGGGCGGCAGCACGGTGATGAAGAACCAGGCATAGGCGCTGTAGAAAACAATCTGCGCGATGCTGTTGAGTGCGACCAGTCCGGCCGCATATTCACTGCTACCCTTCGCAAGATCATTCCAAACCAGCACCATCGCAATGCAGCGGGCGATGCCTACCAGAATCAAGCCCACCATGTAATCCGGCTGATCCCGCAGAAACACCACCGCCAGCACCCACATCAGCACCGGGCCGATGATCCAGTTTTGAAACAAGGAAAGACTGAGGATCCGCGTGTTGGCAAACACCTTGGGCAGCTCGCCATATCTCACCTTGGCCAGCGGCGGATACATCATGACGATCAGGCCGATGGCCAGC
>JALOTR010000341.1 GCA_025457805.1 Akkermansiaceae bacterium
TCTCCACATTCGAGCCAAGCAGGACATGCAGCAGCATCGCCTCAAACTCCGCCCGCGGCCGCGACCGGCCATCCAGCGCCCGGCTGTCGAAATTCCCTTCGGCGATTTGCCCGTCCAACCACGCCTCGGCAGCTCCTGGATTCCGCTTCACCCACCCCTCGAAAGCTGAGTTCAACTTGCCACTCAAGCCACTGCCGTAGTCGTCGAGCCGATCCACAAAACGCGTCAGGCAAGCTTCGACATCCTTCTCCGCAAGTGCATCCAAGAGAAACCCGACCAGCAGATTCTTGTCCCTTGGAATCGCGTCAAGCGCTTCAATCTTCTCTAGCGCGACCAGCAATTCCCCAACGGACATCTCGGAAAGCTGCTGCTGGAGGGGGGCTCGATTGAAACTTCCCCCTGCGGTGATGAGCGACATTTGTCCAAGCAGCTTTTTCCAATCCGGCGCTCGCGAAGCGTCCTTTTTCATCAGGGACGGTGACAGCCCCTCCTCGGGCAAGTCGTTGGACCGGATTCGAACCGCTGCATCGATCTCTTTCCGAATCGCAGCATTGCCCCGCTCCACGTCAGAAATCGATTGCCGCTGGCCAGTGAACCAGCATGCACCAGCAATCAAGATCACCGCAGGGGGAACGAAATGTCCGAGTTTTCTCAAGGATCAAGAAATGCCGACTTCTCTCGCCTCATGTCAATCCGCATTGAGCAAAACCCGAAAGCGCAAGATCGACGAAATTCAAGGTTCCAAGTCATCCCGAACTTGGGTAAAAATTCCCGCATGGCGAAAGGCTACGAACTGCACCAGGCGCGGATGATGGCCCTCCAGGGACTCGGCAAGGACCTTGCCCGCCGGGCGAAATCCAAATGCGAGATCACCGGAGCTGCCGGCGTCCCGCTGCTCGCCTACGAAGTGCCGCCGGTGGGGGCCGAGCCGGAACTGGATCGCACCCTGCTGGTTTCCCACGAGTGTCACGAAATGCTCGAACACCCGCAACGCCTCGCCGGTCGCGGATGGCAGGGGCTGGCAGAAGCGGTCTGGAGCGAGATGCCCGCCGTCCAAGTCGTCGCCTGGCGCATGCTCAGCGAGTTGGCAAAACGCGAGGACTGGGCGCGCGAGGTTCTGGAGGAGGTTTTCCTGGACCCGGAAGTCGAGGAATGGGCGCGTGCGGAAATGCTTTGAAACATCCAGCACCACAACCTGACCCTGTCGCGCAACTTCGCCGCGCACCCGAGGTTCAATGACCCATGTGGACCGCCCATGTTGCCACAACACCCATCTTCCTGAAAATGGAGTCCTCCTTTTCGCCAATCCAAGCCGATGAGGGGACCCTCGACCACGCTCTGATGTCACGCATCGGCGACGGGGATCATGAAGCATTCCGCGAACTCGTGGAGCGCCACCAACATGCCGTCATTGGCACCGTCGCGAAAATGCTCGGCAGCCCCAGTGATGCCGAGGACATCGCCCAACAGGTCTTCCTCCGCATCTGGCGCAATGCGAAACGCTACCGTCCGGAAGCCAAGTTCACCACCTACCTCTTCACCATTACCCGCAACCTCGTCTTCAACGAGACCCGCCGCCGCAGCCGCAAAAAGGAAGTTTCCTCGGACGAGCGGGAGGAAAACTCCAACCAACTCGTCGAGGACAGCCCGGACCGCCAACCGGACTCCGAGCTCCTGCAATCCGAGCTCCAGGCCGCCGTGGATGCCGCCATCGCCAGCCTGCCGGAAGCCCAGCGCACCGCCGTCGTCCTCCGCCGCTACGAGCAACTCCCCTACGAGGACATCGCCAGCGTCCTCGGGCTCTCGGTTTCCGCCGTGAAAAGCCTGCTTTTCCGCGCCCGGACAACCCTCCGCGAGTCCTTGGAAGGATATTTGGAAAGCTGAAATTTCCGCCCGGGCTTATCAAAAATCCGCGTTTTTCCCTACGGATTTGCGGATTGCCAAGGGGGAAATCCGACGCTAGCTTGCCGCCCGGCAGGCAACCCACACCGGGTCCCCCTGCCAGTGAACCGACTCTTCTACCGCAGTGGGATTTTTGGATGCCATCAAACGCTGGCGGTTGGCCCAACAGGGACTCTCGTCGGGAAAAAAGCGCCGTGTTCATAGTGAGAATCCGGTCGTCCAGGCTTTGGAAGACAGCCTCTGGGTGAAGCTCGCGCTGTTTGCCACATTTGCCATCGGTTGCGCCGTGATGGTGCTGAAATCATCGCCCGGGACCTCGTTCGCCGAAGTTCCCCTGAAAGGGGCCCTCTATGGATTCGTGATCTCCGTCACGGCCATCGTGATGTTCCAAGTCAGCCTGCAGTCCTCCTGCCGGCGCAACAGCCGCGTCATCCTCGTCCTCGGCGGCCTTGTCGGACACCTGATGCTGGTGCGCATCGCCATGACCCTCGTCGATGCCGGCCACATCCCTGAGGTCTTCCGCTTCTTTTTCGTCCCCTTCGCCCTCGCCCCCATGCTTCACGGCGTGCTGCTCGGCCGCGCAGTCGGTGCATTTTCCGCGGTATTCGTCACCTTGATCGGCTGCCTGCTGGTCCCTCAGGGCGAGGCGCTCACCTACATGATCCTCAGCCTCGTCAGCGGGATCACCAGCGTGCTGCTCTCCCACCAGATCCGCAAACGCCTGCAACTCCTCCAAGCCGGCATCTACGTCGGGGCCATCACGCTGGTCATCGGCGTGCTGCTCGGCCGACTCGATATCGCCGCCTGCTTCGGCCCGAATGCGATGGACCACCTCCAGGTCCTCGGCACCGGCAGCGCCGCCGCCTTTGGCACCGCCGTGTTCGCCGCCCTCCTCATTAGCGGCCTGCTGCCCATGTTCGAGGGCGCCTTCGTCCTCACCACGGACATTTCCTGGCTGGAACTCAGCGATCTCAACCACAAGCTGCTCCGCCAAATGCAGCTCGAAGCCCCGGGCACCTTCCACCACAGCCTGGTCGTCGCCTCGCTCGCCGAAGCCGCTGCGGAAAAAATCGGCGCGAACGCCCCGATGTGTCGCGTCTGCTCGTATTTCCACGATGTCGGGAAATTGAAAAAACCCGGCTATTTCATCGAGAACCAACACGACTCCGGCGAGAACCCCCACGACGCGCTCACTCCCACCATGAGCGCCCTCATCATCATCGCCCACGTCAAGGACGGCGTGGATCTCGCCGTCAAACACAAGCTCAACCCCCGGATCATCGATGTAATCCAGGAACACCATGGCGACTCGCTCGTCATCTACTTCTACCGCCGCGCCCAGGAACAAAAGAAACTGGAACTCGAAAAAGTCGATCGCCGCCTCGAAAATCCCGAGGACCTGCCGATGATCGATGAGAAAAACTTCCGCTACCCCGGCCCCCGGCCCTCCACCCGCGAGAGCGGCATCATCGCCCTGGCCGATACCGTGGAAAGCGCCTCCCGCTCCCTCGGCAAACCCACCCCCGCCCGTATCCGCGCCCTCATCGAGGACCTCGTCCGCGCCAAAATCCACGATGGCCAGCTCGATGATTGCCCACTGACCCTCCAGGAACTCGCCATCGTGAAAGAAAGCTTCGCCAACACCCTGCGCAGCATGCTCCACAGCCGCATCGATTACCCGAAGGACGAGGACCGCTCCTCTTCCTCCTCCGGCACCAAGCGGCTCAACTCCGATCGCGATTCCAGCCAGGGCGGCCGCGTCATCCCCATGCCCAAGCGCGCCTGATTCCTTTTCCCCACTCCGGCACCCTCCCATGTCCCTCGAAGTCATCATCGGCAACAACCAGGAAACCACCGAAATCCCGGAAAGCTGGCTGACCGCCCTCGAAGACATCGCCAACCAGGCCGCCGCCCTCGCCCTCACCCACGCCACCGGCCCGGACACCCCGCTCGCCCTGCTCGCCACGCTGGAAGTCGCCCTCGTCGATGACGAAACCAGCGCCCGCGTCCACAAGGACTTCATGGACATCGATGGCCCCACCGACGTCATCACCTTCCACCACGGGGAAATTGTCATCGGCGCCGCCGTCGCCCTCCGCCAGGCCAGCGAATATGGCGAACCCCTCCCCCGCGAGATCCTCCGCTACTTCATCCACGGCCTGCTCCACCTCGCCGGTCACGAAGACGCCGATCCCACCGAACGCGCCGCCATGGAAGCGGCCCAGGAAACCATCGTCGCCACCCTCTGGACCCCCGAGTTCCAAGCCCGCCTCGTTTGATAAAGGGAGAAGTAGAGCCTCACCGACAAAAGATCCGTCAGATTCGCCAGATTCGTGAATCCTGAAATTACCATTCTCCAGACACAATTCGCTAAAACCTTGCAAAATAATCCGAATAGGGATATAATCTCACTACTTTGTGAGCGAGCTTTCTGAAAACACCTTGCATCAGGCACTGGCTCTCCTTGGCGCGTTGCTTGAGGAGGCCGGGACTTCCCATTCGCTCGTCGTCGCCGGTGGGAGTGCCCTGTTGGCCCAGAAAATCACCGCCCGCAATACCCACGATGTCGATGTGATCGCATTGGACGGTGGCGACACGCGCGCCCATCCCCTTCCACAGACACTCACGGATGCTGCCGCCAGAGTGGCCAAGGAACTGAATCTCGAATCCAACTGGCTGAACAGTTCCGTTTCCCTCTTTATCGGCCG
>JALOTR010000342.1 GCA_025457805.1 Akkermansiaceae bacterium
GCATCCAATGGTTTCGGAGAACATTCACCGGGCAAGTATTCGCTCACTGCGGCACTCGTCACTGAGGTGGTGATGACCATGATGTTCCTCTTCATCATCCTCGGAGCCACCGCCAAGCGCGCACCTCAGGGCTTCGCCCCAGTCGCCATCGGCCTCGGCCTCACCCTCATCCACCTCATCAGCATCCCCGTCACCAACACCTCGGTCAACCCCGCCCGCAGCACGGGCGTGGCGGTGTTTGTGGGCGATTGGGCGATTGCCCAGCTCTGGCTGTTCTGGCTCGCTCCGATCGCCGGTGCCGTGATCGGTGCCGTTCTCTACCGCGTGGTCAAAGGCGACGAGGATTGATCCGTCCCATCTCTCCAAAGCCCGTTTCCTGCAATCAGGAAGCGGGCTTTTTTGTTTGCCCATCAAACTTTGCTTTAAATCCTATCCGCCCCGCAGGTGCTTCACTGCCTCCACAATTGCGGGCACCAACAGAGGAAGACATTCGCCAATCGCCTTCGGGCTGCCCGGCAGATTGATGATCAAACTTCCGCCCCTCGTCCCGGCCGTGGCGCGGGACAGGATGGAGGTGGGCACTTTGTCAAAATTCCGCATCCGCATGATCTCTCCAAAGCCCGGCAACTCCCGTTCAAGAACCGCACGTGTAGCCTCCGGAGTGACATCCCGCGCTGAAGGTCCCGTGCCTCCGGTGGTAAGAACAAGATCGCATTTCTCATCATCGCAAAGGCTGCGCAGCAGGTCCTCGATGGCACTCCGGTCATCCGGCATCAAGCGGCGCACCCAGGAACTGATAACGATTCCGGTGGATGAGAAAACACGTTCGATTTCCGGACCGCTGAGATCCTCGTAAACTCCGGCGCTCGCGCGGTCGCTCAAGGTCAGTCTTGCCACTTTCATTGTTTCGTTTTCTCCACAACCCGGATCGCTCCGATCACCATGCCTTTGTCAACGGCCTTGCACATATCATAAATCGTGAGCGCCGCCACAGACACCGCAGTGAGCGATTCCATCTCCACTCCCGTCTTCGCAGATACCGCCGACGTGGCGCGGATGGATACTCCGTTTTCCTCGATCACAAACTCGATATCCACCTTGTCCAATGGCAGGCTGTGACACAAGGGAATCAGCCGATCCGTCATCTTCGCGGCCTGAATCCCGGCCACGCGAGCCACGGTCAACACATCTCCCTTGGGCAAGGACTTGTCTTTCAGTGCCTGCACCGTGGCCGCCGCGCATTCGATGAAGCCGACCGCAACCGCGACTCTCCGCTGCACCGGCTTGTCCCCCACATCGACCATGCGGGCGGTTCCATCGGAATCAAGATGACTGAAGCGGGATGTCATGGGTGGTGGATCTGTTAGATACAATTGAGAAGCAAGGTATTCGCGGTGTTCGTTGATGACATTTGGGAATCCACACGGATCAGCGAGTTGACATTCGCCAAGGAAAACGAGTCGCCGGAAGATGACCACGCATGAGGGCGAACTTTGAGTTTTCCATCGCAGGGAAACACCACCGCAGGCCAGAGCGTTTCACGTGGATGAGGTTTCAGTATTTCTCCATCCACTGTTTCCATCTCCACGAAGTCCCAATGACTTTGCCGACCACAAATGATTTCCAGTGCATGACGAATGACCGCATGAAAGGTCACGAAATGGGAAACCGGATTGCCCGGAATCACAAACGCCACCTGTTTCCCACGCGTCCCGAAAGTCAGCGGCTTGCCGGGGCGGAGATTCACCTGATCGAAGTGGATGGTGAATCCAAGGTCCTTGAGAACGGCTGCGCCGAAATCATATTTTCCCACACTCGCTCCGCCTGAAATCAGAAGCACATCACAGGGAGAATCCGCCAACTCGGCAATCGCCGATGGCTCGTCCCTCACCCTCCGCGAACCGGCAAGCGACAGCCCCATCGATTTCACCAACGCCGCCAGCAAACTTGAGTTCGAATCGCGGATCTGCCCGGCAGCCGGCTGCATTTTTGGAGCGACGAGTTCGTTTCCCGTCGCCACATGTTGAATCACTGGAAGTGCAGAAACCCTCGGCTGGACGCAACCCACCTGGGCAAGGATGGCGATTTCTGCGGCACCCAAACGCGCGCCTTTGGAGAGAACCACATCCCCCGGCGCGGCTTCGCAGCCCTTGGCGCGGATGAAGTTGGATTCGGAGGGGTTTACGATCTTCATTCGATCTCCATCCCGCTCCACCCACTCCTGCGGAATCACCCTGCGGCCGCCTTCCGGAACCAGACCGCCAGTAAAAATCCGGATCGCCTCTCCTTGGCCCAATCTCCCCTTGGGCACATCGCCGGTTTGGATTTCTCCCACCACACGGAACCCGCCAGAGCCATCGTCATCACCGACCGCATAGCCATCCATGGTTCCGCGATCGCCATCCGGAAACCACTCCGTCACCGCAACCGCTTCGCCAAGCACACGCCCGCACGCCTCCTTGAGATCCACCGCCTCGCATCCCAATGGGGAAACGTGGGCGGAAACCAGGTCGCGGGCTGCTTCGAGTGAAATCATTTGCCGCGCCAAGTAACTTTATCGTGGCAATGGGATCAAGGCTTGCTTCGATGCCCTGCAGCGACAGCACGCACACCGGATCCATGGACGAATCTGAAATCACCCTCCTCGCCTTCGCCAGCGCCCGGGAGAACCTTGGCTTCTCCACCCGTTCGCTCGCCGTGAACCGAGCGGAAACTCCTCTGGACATTCTCCGCCGCATCGCTCCGGACGCGAATATTGAAAACCTGAGAGTCGCACTCGATTGTGAATTCTCAGACTGGCACACCCCAGTCGGACACGCGCGCGAACTTGCATTCATTCCACCTGTTTCCGGAGGTTGAAACCATGATCATCGCCATCCATTTCACCACCGACCCCATCGTCATCCCCCGTTCCAGCTTGCCGAACCGCGAGATTGGCGCGGTGGTGGAGTTTCATGGAATCGTCCGCGAACTGGAATCGGCGGCACCCATCGATGGCTTGAACTACGAAGCCTACGAGCCGATGGCCCGCAAGGTTCTGGAAAAACATCTGCTGGATCTCCATGCCATCCATGGCTGCGATGCGGTGCATTTCATCCATCGTCTCGGCTGGGTTCCTGTCGGCGAGGCTTCGCTCTATCTCAGGGTGATGAGTTCCCACCGGGCGGAAGCACTGCGTTTCCTCGCCGATGCCATCGACCGCCTGAAACTCGATGTTCCCATCTGGAAAATCTCAACAACCTGAGACTCATCCTCTCAATCCCCCAAACAATAAAGATAGCCATCTTTGGAAGGAGCATAGATCCGCCGATCATGCACCACCGGTGTCGAATCAAACATCGGCCCCTTGAAGGAACCGAGATGGAGAAGTTTCATCTCCACTGAGATCTGATAGAGTTCCAAACCGGAATCATGTCCGATGATGATGCGGTCATCGATGAACAATGGCGTGGATATGGAACCGGATGGCAGTTTCACCCGATCAAGAATCCGGGGCGCGGGATAAGTGATATCTTTCATCGGGCTGGCATGACTCACTCCCGGCTCCAGTTTGCGGTGGTTGATGAGAACCAGATGGCCATCCACTCCGGCGAAACAGGCAAGGTCAGCAGAGATTTTCTTCGCAGTGCGGTGGTTGACCGCCGGTGATCCGACGAGGCCGCCGCGCCACTCATAGAATGAAGCGTCATCAGTAGGCAAAAACCACTGCACTCCCCCGCCGGGTTTGATTTTCATGACTCCGCCCTGGCCGGGAATGAATTGTTTCTCGATGCCCACCAGCAGGCAGTTGTCATGAGTCACGGGCATCGATCCATTGAGATCACCGCCGGTATCGAAGGTCCACCCGGTCGTCGGCCAGCTTGGGGATATGGCAAGAATCCGACCACAACCCGCCGCCACATAAGCCTTGCCATTGAAGAGCGTGGGAGAGGATTCGCAGGACAACTCGGTCTGATAGAGCGGGAGATCGGATTCCTGATAGATGCGGAATTGCTTGTGAATCTTCGGCGATGGAAATCCATCGATCCGCGAAGCCTGGCGGGGATCCGGTGACAGGATGGTGAAATAGCCATTCTCCAGCGGCACGCAGGCCTTGTTTCCGATCATCAGGGCAGAGCCATCGACATCGCGGCTGTTGCTGTGGGAATGGATGGAATTGAGCCGCCACAATTCCCGACCTGTTAGAAATGAAACCGCCCGCAGGCTGTATGCGGGATCATTCACAAAATCCGCATTCTCCCCGCGTCGGCAGCCGCAGATGAGGATGTGGCGGGTTTCCGGATCATCGCCACCGATATCAACAAAGGTCGGCGTCCCCTTGATGGCATCGCCCAGATCCGCCTGCCAGATCACCCCTCCATCGCTGGCGCGGATTTTGCGGAGATGGTGATCGAGCGCACCATGGATGAGGATGATTTGACCGTTCTCACGGATCACCAGCGGCTGCCCTGTCCAACCGCTGCCACTCCAGGTGATGGACTTCCCGGCAATCGATGTCTTGCCCGAGCCGAGCGGAATCTTCCAATGCAACTTCAAGGCCGAGGGCGCGAGGTCGCCATAGAAGTTGCGCGCACCATCGCCGAGATAGGTGGA
>JALOTR010000004.1 GCA_025457805.1 Akkermansiaceae bacterium
TCGCAGATCTTCAGACCCGCTACAGCGGCCAAGGCATTCCGGGCCGTCCATAAAAATGGCAAAGATGGACCTCCGGGCCGTCCGGCGAAAGAGATGAGCATGCAGGGCCGATGCAAGCCGGAACGTCCCTCATCGGCTTCCCCATCCACCCCACTTTCTCAGGACCGCCCGGAGGATCGGTCCCTGCCTTCATCATTGGAGCGCGGAATTCATTCCGCCGCCCCTGGCAGGGATGGAATTGCCTCCGGCCATGGCATTCCGGGCCGTCCAGAAAATGGCAGGGATGGACCTCCGGGCCGTCCGGCGAAAGAGATGAGCATGCAGGGCCGATAGAAGCCGGAACGCCCCCATCGGCTTCCCCATGCACCCCACTTTCTCAGGACCGCTCGGAGAGACGGTCCCTGCCTTGCGCGAAATGCACAAATGGCAGGGATGGAGTTGCCTCCGGCCATGGCAGGGATGGACCTCCGGGCCGTCCGGCGCGTGGACAGCGAATGAGAAGCGAATGGGGGGACGTTCCGGCTCACATTCACTCTTCATTCGCACCTCACGCTCAGGACCGCTCGGAGAGACGGTCCCTGCCTTGCGCTCCTTGTTCCCTACCCGATCAGGCCGAGCTTGGGATAGTTTGCGCCGAGGATGGGTTTGAGGTCGGGGGCTTTGAGCCAGTCGCCGAGCAGGCTGCCATAGATGCTGCGGAAATCGACGGTGTGTTTGATATCACCCTCGTGCAGGTCGGTGAGGCTCGGGTATTTGCCGTGCAGGCCGCCTTTGACGGCGGGTCCGGCGACGAAGAGGCAGGAGGCTTTGCCGTGGTCGGTGCCCGCGCTGGCATTTTCCGCAACGCGGCGACCGAACTCGGAGAAGGTCATGAGCACGACGCGCTTGTCGTTGCCCTGTTGCTTGAGATCGGCAAAGAAGGATTTCAGGGCACTGTCAAGTTGGCCTAACAGACGATCATGCGAGTTGATCTGTTGGTTATGGGTATCGAACCCGCCATGGCTGACATAATAAACCCGCGTGGGCATGCCACCGGCGATCATCCGGGAAACCAGGTTGAGGTTTCTGGAAATCGGCGTGCCATCGTAGCGCACAGTGGTTTTGTGCTTGGCAGCGAGTTCGAGGATTTTCTTGGAAGAGACGCGGGCATCAAGAGCCACGCGTTCAAGGAAGGCCAGGTTGCCCTCGCCGGTGATGCCACCAATCTTGCCGCCAGCGGGCATGGCGATGGAGGCACCGTCGATCGGTTCGTCATCGGCTTCCATTTCAGCAGCATGCGGTTGATTGAGTTCCGCGAAGAACTCCTCTGCCTGCGCCTTCTCGCCACCGCCGTGGATCCAACGGTAAAGCTCCGGCGAGTTGAGGCAAACACCGGGATTCTTCGCCGCGCCGAAGGCTTCCGGCTGGGTCTTGTTGAAGCTGATGCCCACCGTGGGATCGGAGCCCGGGCAGGAGTTATCAAAATAACGTCCCAGCCAGCCGGTAGCCGAGCGGTTGTTGGTATCGCCGGTTTCCCAGATGGAGGTGGAAACAAAGTGGGAGCGGTTCGGGTTGGGATAACCCACCCCTTGCACGATGCCGAGATTGCCTTCCTTGAACATCGAGCCAAGGAAAGGCATGGAAGAATTCAGTCCCACGTAATCGCTCAACTTGATGAGATCCTTTTCCTTCTTCGCCAAACGCGGGCGAAGTTTCTGATAGGTATCATCTGCGTAGGGGGCGAGCGTGTTGAGCCCGTCATTGCCACCGGCGAGCTGGAGCACGACGAGGATGGTATCGTCCTTGCCCGTCACGCCTTGGATCGCCAGATCCTTGGAGGCATCGTGCAACTGGCCAAAGGTGCGCTCGACAAACATCGGCACCGTCCAGGCAGCGGATGCACCCAGTACGGTGGAGCGGAGAAATTCACGGCGAGTTTTCATGGGAGATAGTGGATTGGAGATAGTGGTTGAAGCGCCCAGAGGCTCTTCTCTTGGGTCTTGCGTCTTGAAGTCTTGGGTCTTTTCTCAGCAAAGCTGATAATAGGGCGTGCTGAGGATGAGATGGCATAACTCCGCAGTTTCCTTGTCGGTGAAAACGACTCCCTTTTTGGCAGCGGCGTATTCGATGAAGGAACCACGTGCCTTGGCGGGGATGGGGCCTTGGAAGAAGCGGAAGATGAGCGAGTCCACGAGTTTTTCCGGATCCTCGCGCAGCGGACGCGGGGCGATCTTTTCGTAGTCCGGTCCCTGCCAGGCACGTCCCATGCGTTTGGGACCCGGGGCCATGCCGGGAGTTTTCATCTGCTCCTCGCCCATGGATTTCCCGCCCGTTTCCGCACCCTTGGTGAGGAAGCCGGCAAGATTGTAGCGGGTGAGCAGGGTGTTGGTATTGATCCATGCCTGTCCCCAATCCCAGCCCGCGACATTCGGCGGCATGAAGAGGACCTGACCAAGTTGCTGCTGGGCGGTGATCGGGAATCCGGTGGGCGGATTGTCGATTTCCAACTGTTTCAACAGTTCAATGATGTATTGCACGGGCGATTTGATCTGCGAGCGGATCGAGGCCTCGGCATAAAACTCCTTCGAGAGGAAAATCTCCCGCAAGAGCGGTGCGGTGCGGTAATCGGACTTGCGCAGGATTTCTGCCAGAGCATCGACTGCGGTCTCGCTCGGATTTTCGTAAACAAAGAACTCCCAGATCTTGCGGGCGATAAAGGGAGCGGCTTCGGGTTTTTCGAAAATCATATCAATGACCTGTTTGCCATCGAAGGGGCCGGTCTTTCCAAAAATGGTCTTGGGGGACTCATCCCACTGGCGTTTGGTGTGGGTGACCTTGCCGGTGAAACGGTTGAGGCTGTAGCCGGTGAAGGCGCGGGCGGCTTCGCGGATGTCCTGCTCGGTATAGTTTCCCTCGCCCAGCGTGAACAATTCCATCACCTCACGGGCGAAGTTTTCATTGGGTTTTCCTTTTCTCGAACTTTGGGTATCGAGATATAACATCATCGCCGGATCCATCAGCACGCCTTGCGTCAGATCCCGGAAACTGCCGAAAGCATGCTCGCGGAACAACTCGTTCTGCATGATGAGCAGGATCGGTTGCCGCACCTTCTGCACCGATGTGGCGAAGTGGTCATGCCAGAAGAGGGTCATTTTTTCGCGCAGCGGATACTTCGTTTGCGCCATGCGGCGGAACCACCAGCCTTGGCCCTCAAGGGCGTGGCGGCGGCTTTCCTGCTGCTCTTCCCTCCGCGCGTCACGGCGGATTTTTTCGGCCTTTTCCTCAGACATTCCGCGGGTGGACCTTTGCAGTTCGCGGCGTTCCTCGAAGCGCTTGCGCGCATCCGCCATCGCCTGCTCACGGTTGGCCCAGGTGGGCAGCGGAAATGCATCGGCGGGTTCGTCCGTGGCGAGCAGCGAGTCCACCGCTTTGACGCGGCCGAGGGCGTGGAATGCCTTGATTTCCTCCGGGTTCCCGCCGAATCCCGCACGGTTGAGCAGGTGGGCGGCTTCGTTCAGGGTCCAAGTGGGTTCAGCTTGCGGGAGCATGGGAATGAAACGCCTGTCCGGGAAAAAAGTTGCAGAACTTGGGAAAGCCACGGATTTCCGGCAATTCCCTCCTGTCCTTTCCCGCCGCGCCGTGGTTCATTCCGCCCGTGACCGTCTCCGACCCTCGACCCGAACTGCTGTCCCCTGCGGGAAACTGGGATTGCGCCCGCGCGGCGGTGGCGGCCGGGGCGGATGCGATTTATTTCGGCCTGCCCAAGTTCAATGCGCGCTTGCGGGCGGATAACTTCATCGAAGCAGACCTCGAGGAACTCATGGAATTCCTCCACCGCCACGGCGTGAAGGGCTTCGTGACGATGAACACGCTCATCTTCACCCGCGAGTTGGAGGCGGCAGAGGCCCAGCTTCGCAAAATTGCCGCTGCCGGGGTGGATGCCTTGATCATCCAGGACCTCGGCCTTGCCAAACTCGCCCGCGAGGTGGCTCCGCAGGTGGAGCTTCATGGCTCCACGCAGATGACGATCACCTCGCCGGAGGGATTGGCCTTTGTGGAGTCGCTCTTCCCGATGGAACGGGCGGTGCTGGCGCGGGAACTTTCTGTGAGGGAAATCGAGCGCTTTCAACCGGTCAATACACCACTGGAAATCTTCGTGCACGGCGCACTCTGCGTCGCCTACTCGGGCCAATGCCTCACCAGCGAATCGCTCGGCCAACGCAGTGCGAATCGTGGCGAATGCGCGCAAGCCTGCCGCATGCCTTATGAAATCGTGGTCGATGGCGAAACGCGCGATCTCGGCGAAGTCCGCTATCTGCTAAGCCCGCAGGATCTTGCCGCGGTGGATCTGATTCCGGATTTGGTGAAGGCGGGAGTGAAGTCATTCAAGATCGAAGGTCGCCTGAAATCGCCGGAATATGTGACCGCCGTCACCCGCGTCTATCGCAAGGCACTCGATGCCGCCATCGCCCAACAGGAATCGCCCGTCACGACGGAGGATCGTTATGCGCTGGAGATGACATTTTCACGCGGGCTCTCATCGGGTTGGTTGGCGGGAACGGATCATCCCTATCTCACTCACGGCCGCTTCGGTAAAAAGCGCGGGCCCTTGTTAGGAACCATCACCGATTGCGGCATAGGATGGATCAAACTCGGTGAAAGCACCGGCGTGCCGATATCCGCAGGCGATGGGGTGGTGTTCGATGCCGGTGAAAATCGCGACCTCGAACAAGGCGCACGCATTTGGAAAATCGAGAATGGCCGCATCATCTTTCACAAGACCTTCAGCGGTATCAACTTTGACCGCATCCAGCCGGGTCATACGGTCTATAAAACTTCCGATCCCAAACTCGAATCCGAACTCCGCCGCTTTTGGCAAAACACCCGCCCGGCGGAAAAGAAAACGCCGATTGATCTGAGCGTGAGCGGCAAGCCCGGTGAATTGTTAGAACTGCGCTGCGGCGATTCCAAGGTGCTGAGTGAAATCCCCTTGCAGGAAGCAGCAAAGCGTCCGCTGGATACCGAGACTCTGGTCGCCCAACTCGGCCGCTTGGGAGAAACATCCTTCGAACTCGCATCGCTGGACAACCGATTGGAGGGCAATTGTCATTTTCCTCTCTCCGCGCTCAATCAACTGCGGCGGGATTTGATTTCACTGCTGGAGCGTGAAAGCGGCATCAAGCCGATCCGCCCTCTGATCACAACGGGTTATGCCGACCTGATGCCGGCAGCATCCTCTGCCACATCCACCGCGCCGTGTTTGTCCGTGCTTTGCCGAAATTTCGATCAACTCCATGCGGCCATCGGCTGCGGAGTGGAAGCCATTTACTGCGACTTCGAAGATCCTCGGAGATATAAAGATGCGGTTGCAGTTTTCCGAAATGAAAACACGCGGGCAGGAGCCGGCATCCACTTGGCCACACCGCGAATTCTCAAGCCGGGCGAAATCGGTTATCTCAAGTTGATCGAAAAGGCCGCACCGGATGGCTTGCTGCTGCGCAATCTGGCATCGCTCCAACATTACAAGGATCGCACGGACTTGGTGAGAACCGCCGATTTCTCGCTCAACGTCGCCAATCCCATCACCGCGCGCCTCTTGATGGAACATGCGAAGCTGGATCATCTCACGGTTTCCTACGATCTCAACATCGGCCAGGTCATGGACCTTCTGCGCGGTGCGCCGCCGGAATGGTTCGAGCTGACCTTGCACCAACACATGCCGATGTTTCACATGGAGCATTGTGTGTTCTGCGTGTTCCTCAGCAAGGGCACGAGTTATAAGGACTGCGGCCGACCTTGTGAAAAACATGTGGTGCATCTGCGCGACCGCGTGGGCCAGCTTCACCGGCTCCAGGCGGATGTGGGCTGCCGGAATACGCTCTTCAATGGCAAGGCACAAACCGGCGCACGCTTTTATGACCATCTCCGCTCGGCTGGCTTGTCACGCTTCCGCATCGAGCTGCTCGATGAAGATGCCGCGACTGCCGCGAGGACGATTTCATCCTATCAGCAATTGCTCGCAGGAGATACCGATGCCTTCACTCTCATCAACGAGGTGCAGGCCTTGGAGAAACTCGGCGTCACGGAAGGCACGCTGGTTGAAAAGTAATATCTCTCACGTCAGCCCGAGCTGAATGGCCTTGGCCACTGCGCCGGAGAGGTTGTGAACCTTGAGCTTCACATAAATGTTCCGCACGTGGGTATCGACCGTGTGGTAGGAAACTCCGAGTTGATCGGCGATTTCCTTTTTGATGAATCCCTTGGCAAGCAGCGACAAGGTTTCGCGTTCGCGTTCGGTGAGATCCGTTTCCGGACGCTCGGGGCGCACGGTGTTGAAAGTGGATAGAATCATCCGCGCGATGTGGCTGTTGAGCGGCGCACCGCCAGCAAGGGCCTCATCGATGCCGCGCAGGATGGTTTCCAAGCGATCCGCCTTGAGCAGATATCCGCCCGCACCGGCGGCGAGAGCCTGCAGGACGACGGGTTTGTGATCGTAAACCGTAAGCACAAGAATCTTGGCATTTGGGAAGCGATTCTGGATCACGGAAATTCCTTCGACCCCATGCATGCCGGGAAGGCCGAGATCAAGGAGCACCACATCCACCTTGCTGCTTGGGTCGGTGCCCGTGACGAAAGCCTCGATGGAAGAAAAGGCACAATCGCATTTCAAATGGCCGCTGGAGTTGATGGCTTGTTGCAAGACACGCCGGTAGTCTTGGTGATCCTCGATGAGGCAGACATGATGAAGCGGAGTGGTGGTTTTGGTATTCATTTGCGTGAGTGAATGGGAAATACAAGGGTGATGCGAGTGCCTTTGCCGGGCTTGCTGTCCACATCGAGACTGCCGCCAAGGCTCTTTGCACGCTGCTGCAGCGTGTTGAGATTGCCGAGCATTTCCGGCGATGAGTTTTCCATGCCCTTGCCATCATCCTCGATGAGCACGCGGAAGTCCGGTGGTGCTTTTTCCACAACGATGCGGACCTTCTTCGCTCCGGCGTGGCGGATGATGTTGTGCAGGGTTTCCTTGAAAAAGAAGACGAGGTTTTTCCGCTCCTCAAGGTCAAGACTCGGCGAGTCATTGCCCTCGAAGGACCACTCATGATGCCGCAACATCAATGAAGCAATCTCGCGGAGCCGGTCCAGCAAGGGCTTGCGGGCGCGCTTGGAGGCCAATGTGATATCTACAATCTCACGTAGGGACATCGACGACTCGCGGGAAAGCCGATTGATATCATCCAGATTCGCCGGGCTGGGAGTGAGTTCGGACAAAAGCGCGATTGTGGCCAGATTGCTACCAACTTCATCATGGAGATCGCTGGAAATGCGGCGGCGCAGTGCAGTCACCGCGCGGCGGTTCTCCAAACGCATCCGCACTTGCCGGAACAAGAGCCCGACCACAGTGGCGGCCAACAGAACAAAAACCACGACGATGGAGGCATTCCTCCAATAAGTGATGAGTTTGCCGCTCTCTGCGGTCAGTTGGCTGCGCTCGCAGATCAAATCAAATCGCCGCGACAGACTGGCGACCCATTGTTTCTCCGGAATCAGAAGCCCCGTCGATGAATGGCCGTCTGTTAGACCCGCACGGCTCCAAACCCGCAGGGAGTCATGGGGAATGCTGTCATAGGAGTCCGGCGTGGAGACGGGTTGATGCAGCGACAGGTTTTGGATTCCATCGAGCACCTCGAATTCGGAGATAAGCATGCGTGGAATCGTAAATCCATCGGGCGTGTGAGGCTTGGAAATGGAAACTCGCACATATCTTCCTCTCGCCGGTGGGAATCGGAATGTCCGCGTGTTGTAGCCGGGATTGGGGATGGACTTTTCACCGGAGTTCCAGATTTCCTGCCACCCGAGCGAAGGATCCTCGGTGGTTTCGAAACTGAATTGCTCCGGAAACCCAAAACCAGGACCCTTGAGCGGTGCATCGCCGCGCGCGGCGACGAGACGGATGGCATCGAAGGATCGGGAGGCTCCCAAATCGATGATTGCCCACGATGGAGTTTCCGCACCACGGGAAAGATCCGCGTGCCAGCCAAGGCTGTTTCCCGGCTGCGGCAGTTCCGGCGGACCCAGCGGCGACTGTTCGTCGGTTAGATAATGGATATTCCAACCCACCTCGCCATCGATGCTATAACTTGCCTTGAACTTTGCCCCACGTGCGATGTTCACCTCGCCCTGATAGACCATGATTTCCGCCAGTGAGAAAAACCTCACCTTTTTACCCGGCAGAGTGGGAAGATCGATGGGAATCACGCGGATGGATGTGATATCTTGCGCCTTGATATCGAGATACAAGGGTTCGCCCCGGCGAAGCTTGAGGCGGGTGTCCGCGACTTCCGCGAGGACGAAGCGTTCCTTTTGACCTTTGCGGGTCGCCTCGATGCGCATCCGGACGGGCAGGCCATAGTTCGACCGCAAGCCGCTCTGGGTGGTGATGCGGGTGGGGATCATGGCGATGCCATCGATGGCCATCGCTTGCGGCCAAGACATCTCGAACCAGTGTTCCTCGGACTCCAGGCTGAAATTCGAGTGGAATCCATGGGTGCCGCGCGCGTCGATATCGGACATGGCGGGCAGGGACTTGAGTTCGGTTTCGATTTCCGCGAGGCGCTTCTCGATTTCATTAAGGCGCGGCGACCAGCGCTCCGGCCACGCGTGGACCGTCCCGGCCGGGGCAAGGCAGGCCGCGAGCAAGGAGATGAGGATGGCATGGAGGAGCCCTTTCACGATTCGAGAATCCAGCGCTTGGGAAACAGCTACGCCAAGCTCCGCTTGATGACACGACAAAACCATGTCCGCACCCGATGGAGAATCCCTTGTTTACGGGATCAATGTCAACCCGCCCGAGGAAGTTTCCCCGTCCTTGCAATCGATCCCGAGCGGGGCACAGTGGCTCATGGGCATGCGCAAGGTGGTTCCCGAAATCCTCGATCATCTGCCTGCGGATGATCCGGAAGCGCTGCGCTCGCGGCGCGACTTGCAACGCATCAACTTCCTGATGGGCAACGAGCGCTGGCTTTGCCGGATGGTGAAAAATTTCCCCGAAGTGGCATCCCGCGGCGTGGTGGAACTGGGGGCGGGCGATGGTCGGCTATCGGCAAAACTCGCCACCGCCTTTCCCCACGCGCCGATCACCGCCTGCGATCTTGCACCGCGACCCGATGAATTGCCTCCGCATATCGTTTGGAAACGCGGAGACCTGCTTTCCGATGAATGCGAACTCGGCGGCGGTGTGTTGGTGGCAAATTTGTTCCTGCATCACTTCGAAGGTTCTGCGCTGCGGCGGCTCGGGCGGCTGTGTGAGAATTTCGAGGTGCTGGTTTTCAACGAACCGGACCGGGCCTGGTTTCCCCACCTGCTGGGATTCACGATGTGGCCGATGGTGAATCGGGTGACACGACACGACATGCACGTGAGCATCCGCGGCGGCTTCGCCCGGGGGGAAATGCAGGCAATGATGGGCCTCGATGCCGCGGCTTGGGCGATTGCGGAAACTTCCACATGGCGCGGGGCACGGCGCGTGCTAGCTTATCGCATTTGAAATCATCCCTTACCATCGCTGGAGGAGGCCTCGCGGGTTTGTCGCTGGCCGTGGCCTTGCGCTCGCGCGGGGTGCCGGTGACGGTGCTGGAAGCCGGATTCTATCCACGGCACCGGGTCTGTGGTGAGTTCATCTCCGGTGTATCGATAGAAACCTTGGATTTTTTAGGCATCGCCGATTTGTTTCACGATGCAAAACAGCAGCGTTCGCTGTGTTGGAGCGAAGGTGGGCATATCATTCACAGAGACAAGCTGACTGAAGCGGCTTTGGGAATTTCAAGATATCAACTCGATGATCGCCTCCAACAGAGATTGTTAGAACTCGGCGGCACCCTCATCACCCGTCATCGTGCCCGGCCTTCTCCGGCGGAAGGACATGTCTGGGCGGCGGGTCGCAAGGCGAGGCAAGGCCGCTGGATCGGACTCAAGGCTCACGTGCGGGGCCTCGATCTCTCCGCGGATTTGGAAATGCATTCCGGATCAAACGGTTATGCCGGCCTTGCGGGGGTGGAGGACGGTTGGGTGAATGTTTGTGGCTTGTTTCAATTGGATCGTTCACTTGACGCCAAGGCCAGCGCGCTCCTGCCTGCCTATCTTGACGCGGGTGGAAATGTTCATCTCGCGGATCGCTTGCGGCATTGCCAATGGCGCGAGGGATCGTTTTCCGCCGTGGCGGGATTTGAATTGGGACGCCAACAAGCAATGCCTGGAATCCTTGGCATCGGCGATGCGGAAAGCATGATTCCTCCCTTCACCGGCAATGGCATGTCGATGGCATTTCAGGCGGCGGAAACCGCATGCATGCCATTGGTATCATGGTCCGCCGGAGAGATGTCATGGCTACAAGCAGCGAACGAAGTGAGAACCGCGCTTGCGAAGCGTTTCCAGAAACGTCTTGCCGCTTCCATGCTGTTCCACAAGGTCTTGTTCAATGATGCGGGCAGATCCGTTCTGCAAGCGCTCTCCTCGGCGGATCTCCTGCCATTCCGACCCATGCTTTCCCTTGTCCGTTAGATTTTCCTTCATGCATCTCCGCTCCCTCGCCACCGCCGTTCCGCCGAATTCGTTTTCCCAACAGGACTGTTGGAAAAGTTTTCAGACAAATGATATCCTGCAATCCCTCAAACCCCGCTCCGCCGCCTTGGTGGAAAAGGTGCTCACTGGAGGCACGGCAGGCATTGAAAGACGGAACTTCGCTCTCGATGAAATCGAAACCATTTTCTCGCGAGGTGCGCAGGAGTTGAATGAAGGATTCGAGCGCGCCTCGCAGGTCATCGCAGCAGATGCCTTGGAAAAGGCTTTGGCAAGAAGCGGCCTGTTGGCAGCGCAGATCGATGCCTTGTTTGTCTGCACCTGCACCGGATATCTATGCCCCGGCGTGAGCAGTCATCTCGCGGAAAGGGCCGGACTGCGTCATGATGTTTATCTCGCAGATCTGGTCGGCCTCGGCTGTGGTGCGGCGATTCCCATGCTGCGTGCGGCCCAGGGATTTCTCGCGGCAAATCCCGGCGCGGTGGTGGCCACGGTGGCGGTGGAAGTTTGCTCGGCTGCATTTTATATCAATGATGATCCCGGCGTGTTGATCAGCCTCTGCCTTTTCGGCGATGGTGCAGCCGCTGCCATCTGGACCAGCGAAGGCAAGCCAGGCGATTGGCAAGCAGGCCATTTCACCACCACACATCGGCCGGAAGAGCGGGAGAAAATCCGCTTCGTCAACTCCGAGGGAAAACTCAAGAACCAACTCCACCGCGCCGTGCCCGGCCTCGCGGCAGAGGCGGTGGCAGAGTTATATGAAAAGCGCAAGGCGGACGCAGATCAAATCATCGCCCACTCCGGTGGCCGGGATGTGATCGAGGCGATCGAGGGCGTGTTGCCCTTTTCCCTCACAGAGACCCGTGAGGTTCTCCGCGACCACGGCAACATGAGCAGCCCGGCCGTCCTGTTCGCACTGGAGCGTCGGCTCGATGCCGCAAGGGAAACTGACCAGCGCCTCTGGCTCACCGCCTTCGGCGCAGGCTTCGCCGCCCATGCCTGTGAGCTGTGGAGGTGAGAGACAGTGAACGGCAAAATCGTTGCGCTGCTGAGGCAAGGTTTTTTGAACCCAGCTCGCTGCTTGCCATTCCAAATTCAATCATGTAGAGTCTGAACTATGAAACTGATGTCGGAAATTACCAAGGATTGCCTCGATCTTCCGTCGGCCCAGCGACTCAAGCTTGCCCGGATTCTCATCGATGTTTCAGAACCTGGTCAGGATTTCTCCCCAGAAGTGCAAACCGCTTGGGAAGACGAGATTGGCGCACGCGTCGAGGCGGTGAAAAACGGCACCGCACGCTCCCGTCCCATTGGCGATGTTTTTGCTCAGCTTGACGCAATCTATCCGTCATGACTCTTGAGATCCTTGATGAGGCAGCGGCTGAGCTTGCTGAGGCCATTGGGCGTTACGAGTCCATCGAATGCGGCCTGGGGATTCGCTTTAAGGAAGAGGTGAAATCTGTTCTCACTTGGATCGCCGATCAGCCAGAGTTGCACCGAATCCGTTCCAAAGGATATCGTCGGGTGAACCTTAAGGTCTTTCCATACTATGTTGCTTACTTCATTTTTGAGGATGTGATTTGGATACTGGCTGTTGCCCACTCCGCAAGGCTACCCGAATATTGGATTGCTCGAAGTATCCCGGATTGAGCTTCAAGATAACCGCCGCAACGGGAAAATCCTCACATCCAGCGGAGCCGCCACCAGCATGGATGGCGGTGGTCCTTCGGGAATGGGAAAATCATTTTCGCGGAGTGGTTCCGTGGACCACGATTCGCATTCGGCCTCTGCTATCTGATAGGGAGCATGATGCACACGACCGCAAAATATATCACCTGCGGGATTCGAGGAGAACAACATATAGCGCTCGACGAGAAACCATTCGAGCGTTCCTTCCTCGGCCGGCTCCACATGGTGCGGGATTTGATAGATATAACTTGCCTCGATCGATGCATCCGTTTTCCGCTGGCTGGTGTAGTGAATCCGATCCAGCAAGCGTTGACTTTTCATCCGGGCATGTTGATAGGGAAGATGGAAAGCCTTTCTAGCAATTTCCACGGCGATGGGTTGATTGCAATCGAGTGAAAAGAACCACACTCCAGGATTCCCCGCATCATCATGCACATAAGTGCGGACGTTGAGTTCCATGAACCACGAGAGCCACGGCACCGGCGGCAGGCCGGTGGGGCGGATGCGGTCCATGAAAAAGGGCACCACGCCGAGCCATGCCTGGCCATTGAAGGTGTCCACATGCAGTCCAGCGGGCAATCGCTCCTGAATGAGCGCCGCATCCACCGGCCAATGCAGGAACAACAATCCGGACCAGCGCTGCCGCATCACGGGAAAGCCCGGCGGCACATCGCGGGCGGCGAGACGGTGGGCGGGAGTCGGTCGCTGCATGCTTTCCTGTAACACCTCCCCGGCGCGGAACAAGGACCGGCATCCTGTTTTCACTTTCCCAATCCCGCGCTTGGACATTGCCGCGTCCTTCGCTAGCACTGGCGCGGTGAACGCATGGAAACCTTCGATTGAACTTGTAGAACGCTGCCTCGCCGCCGGCATTTGCGAATACGTGGTGTGCGCCGGTGCCCGCAATGCAGCCCTCATCGAGGCGCTGGCCCGAGCGGAGGCTGCAGGCATCATCAAGCTTTGGCGTCACTTCGAGGAACGCAGCGCGGGGTTTTTCGCGCTGGGCCGGATCATGGAAACCGGCCTGCCCTGCGCGGTGGTCACCACCAGCGGGACGGCGGCGGCGGAATTGCTGCCTGCGATGATCGAGGCCTTCTATCAAGCGAGGCCGCTGGTCGCGATCACGGCCGACCGACCCGCATCATTCCGCGGCACGGGCGCTCCGCAGTCGATCGATCAACCGGGCATTTTCGGACCACATGCCTTCAGTGGCGAGCCCGCCGATTGGCAAGGAAACATCCCTTTGCACCTCAATCCGGAGTTTGAGGAGGAATTCGAGCCAGGATCCGATGATTTCAAGCATGTGAAACCCGGTCCCTTCACCCCGACGAAGGATCGCCTGGACGTGGCTGGCCTCGCTCGCTGGCTGCGGGAGGATTTATACAAGGGCATCGTCGTCATGGTCGGCGGATTGGAGCCGGACGACCGCGAGGACGTATTTCATTTCTGCCGGGATTTCGGCGCGCCGGTCGTTGTGGAAGCGACCAGCGGCTTGCGCGAGGCCTTGCAAGGGCTGGCCATTCATCATGCCGACCGCGTGTTGAAATCGCACCCACCCGGGAAAATCCTGCGCATCGGCGAGGTTCCGAGTGGAAGGTTCTGGCGTGATCTCGAAGATCTAACAGATGTTTCCGTGTGGTCGATCTGCCGCAATGGCCTGCCGGGTCTCGCACGCGACAGCAAGGTAACGCGCGGTCCCTTGAATCGGGTGATCCCTGCGCTCGGCGATGTCGAACCGGCGGAAGATGCCTTGGATCTGCTCGTTGGCGCATCCAGCAGAGCGGCGGCGGTTGAGGAATTGTTAGAATGTTATCCCGACAGCGAGCCCGCCCTCGTCCGCAGCCTTTCCCATTATGCCTCCATCAGCGCCGGTCTGTTTCTCGGCAACAGCCTGCCCATCCGCGAGTGGAACCTCTTCGCCCAATGGACGCGGCCCGTGCCATCCGTGCGCGCCAACCGCGGTGCCAACGGCATCGATGGCCAAGTGAGCACTTGGCTCGGTTGGAGCGCGGAAGTGAGTGATACCTGGGCCCTTATTGGCGATCTAACAGCCCTCTACGATCTCGCCGCACCCTTTGTGTTGAATCAAATCAACACCGAAGGCCGCGTGCTGGCAGTCATCAACAACAGCGGCGGAAAAATCTTCGAACGCCTGCCACGCCTGCAATCGATGAGCCCGCGCGCCGCCGAATGCATGACCAATCCCCACACCGCCGATCTATCCGGATTGGCCGCCTTGTGGGACATGAAACACATCCGCATCGCCCGCCCGGACGACCTCGATGACTTCGAACCCGGCAACAAACCAACTCTTCTGGAAATCACACCCGACGCCGCACAAACCGCCCATTTCTGGACGGCTTACGAGCGCTTGGTGAAATGAAAACTCAGGTGGTGCATCGGCAGGGACGTTTCTCCGCAAACGTCCGGCGAATGTTGGGTGAAAGTGGAGGGCAAGAGAAGCCGTGCCGGCCCCGCTTGGGCTTTCCTTTCTCACCTCATTCTCAAGGACCGCCCGGAGGATCGGTCCCTGCCGTTGCCGGGCCTATGGCAAAATGATTGAAAACGACCCCAAACGGCTCGTTCTCTGAAATTTCCTCCCAATCAGCGCTTCCCAAATTCCCTGCGAGCATCAAAGGCCGAGCAAGGCCTCGATCTCGCTTTTCGAGAGAGCCCGATCCTTGTTCTTGTTGAACTGATCGAACTTCTTCCCCGCGGCTTCGGCATCTGACTCTCCTTCGAGGTATTCGGGTTTGGTGACGATCCGGTCGCTGTTCTTGTCCTTCTGGGTCAGAAAGTCATCCACTGCCTTGCGTTTGCGGTCCTTTTCGGCGTCCTTCTTGGCCTTTTCAGCCTGCTTCGGGTTGCCCTTGCCGCCGCCGCCTTTTTTCTTCTTCGCTTCTGCAGGAACGATCAGGGCGGCGAGGATCATCATCAATACAATGGGTTTCATGTGGGTCGTGGGCTTTGGGTTTTTTTCGGAAATTCAAAGAATCGCGGTCCAATAGCACCAGGGGACCAACTGGTGAGGGATGAATTCGGGTTTTTCGTTCGGCAATTGTTGCTCTCCGAGAACCGATATTCGAGAGACTCAAACTAAAACCTCGTTCCAATCGTAACAGGCAGTCAACGATCCACCCCTTACGGAGTACTCAATGGCATTGGAATCAATGACGTTCCCGTTGTTCTTCATAAGCCAGAATTCCCGATCTGCAGGTAAATGGATTGGACGCGACAGACAGCCATTTTCGTCCAAGGTGAAAAGTGCCGGCAAAGGCTTGCCCTTCGTTGTGCTGAGTTCTTTGTAGAAAGGATGGTGCAAAACATACTCCCCGATGTCAGCGCAGTAGGTGAAATCCCGGAACGAATGAGTCACTCCGCGGTCGACGTGTGTGATGACTTCCGAATCGATTCTTCTCACCAAAGAAATCTGTTTCATTTCATGTCTTAAAAGGATGCTTGATTCACCGGATGAAGCATCAAAATGCGATATTTCAACGTCGAGATTGAGAAAATCGGATGATCCGTCGATCCATATTCGATTCCCTTCGACTCTTGAAATCTCGAATCGGCCTATTTTTGCCACAGTCTTGAACCATTCTTCACGGCGACAATTTTTCACCATAGCGGATTCAGAAGCAATACGGGCAAGCCTCACTGGCACAGATCCACCGAGCAACAAAAAATCGTGATCGTCCAAGGAGGGGATCACATGATACAACAAATAGAGGAGCATGGAGGAAAAATTAATAAGGTGTACGCCTGCTCCTCATTAAATGACGATGATCCTAATCGTAAACCTAATATTGGTATGGCGATGCAAGCTAAGGAAGATGTTACTAGTATTGATTTCAAAAAGAGTGTAATGGTAGGAAATAACATGAGCGATATGCTTTTTGGAAAAAGAGTGGGTATGCGCACTATTTTTTTATGCACTACTAATAGCCCGGTAACCTTACCGCACGATACTATTGACGAACAATACCATTCACTAAAAGATTGGGCAGATTCTTTGCAAGCAAAA
>JALOTR010000343.1 GCA_025457805.1 Akkermansiaceae bacterium
GATGGCATAAGGATAGACCGTGGGATCCTTGCCTTGGGTGGCATCGCGGATCACAAGGTGATGGAGCGAGGAGGGCGCGGTGGGGTTTTCAAAACTGATACCACCCCAGCGCTCGCCGTTGCGGCCGAGGATTTGCACCGGCAGTGGCTCGGTGCCTTGGATTTGGAGTGAACCCATTACGCGGATGTTGCGCCCGGCTGGCATATAAAACGTCACGCCGGCGCCGATGGTGAGAGTCATGTTGGCAGGCACGATGAGATCCTCGCTCAATGCATAAGGCGATCCCGCCGAGCTGAGGGTGGTGTCTGCTGCCAGAGTGCCGCCAATGACCGTTTCCGCGGACGGGACGAAGTTGGCCGTGATGGATGTGGCACCGCTGATGCTGAGTGTCGTGGATGCAGCGCCGCTGACACCGATCCAGCCGCTGAATGCATAACCCGGTGCGGGCACCGCTTCTAGCGTGAAGGGCGCATTCGGGAACATCTTGAACGTGGAAGCGGAAACAGGAACGCCCTGAACGCGCACGGTGCCGCTGCCGGTGATGGCAAGCGTGCAATTCACCGCGCTGGAAAGTCCGAGTTGAGTGGCGATTTCCGCATGCACGTTTGCGGCGCGGGTGGTGGCATAAGTGAGTGTGCCATTGATCCCGGCGGCCCGCGTGGCAGCAGACATGCCATGGGGTGCCCAGCGTGTCTCGTGACGTGTGATCTCGCTGGTAGGGATTTCACCCGCAAGTTGATTCATGAGCCCCTGCACGCGGGCCGCGGTGAAGGTGGCGGCCATGTGCGCGGCATAACGTTGCCCAAGACGTTGCTTGAAGGGGGTGTTGAGCTTGAGCCGCCTGAGCACATCCTCGTTTGCCATCATCTCCGCCAGAACTCCGGTGACACGACCTGTGGAAAGGGTGCGGTCCATGTCCGTTAGAAACCACCGCCACTTGGCTCCGGGCTTTTTCTCTTTACAGAACTCGCGGTTGTGAAACCAGCTGTCATTGTTGCCATAGGATTCGGAGATCACGAAATCCATGTAACTCTCCATGTCGATGCGGGATTCAACATAGGCCCAGTTGTCCGCGTTGGTGAGATCGGCGGTGTTGAGAAATGACATCAAATCGAGCCAATCGTCTGTATCGCCCTTGTCCACGCCGAGCGTCACATCGCCGCTGGTGATATGGCCATACAACAAGTGATCCACCTCGTCGGGGGCCACTTTGTGTTTTTGGGCGAACCAGGTATCGTCCCAGCGTTCACGCAGATCGTGGAGTCCGAAATATTGGCCATTGATGAAGACGACACTCGGGCGGTAATCCGAGGTTTCCACGTCCAGAAAACCTTGGGCGAGCTTGGGCCACATGCAGTCGCGCAGCATTTCGTTGGCCCAGCGATCGCCACCATCGCGCAGGGTGAAGGCACTGTGCACGGGCACCTTGCCAGCCGGGAAGAGGTTGTATTTGATATCCGAGTCCCCATATTTCCCGCGCAATGCCACGTTGAGCGCCTTTTGGGGATGCACCCAGTTGTTTTCCCCGCCGATGCGGATGCCGCAGTTCGCCTCGAAGCCGGGCGCTCCGCCGGGAGGGAGGAACTCGACATGGCCAGGTGCGTCCTTGCCTTTGTAAACATCGCGGTAACCCAAGGCCGCAAAGGTGCTGTTGGAAACGAGCGGCTCGTGCTGATTGTAATAAATCCCGATTTCATCATCAAACAATGCAGCCGGATCCGCGACGATGGAAACATAGGGCAGCGAGCTTTGGGTTTCTCCGAAAAAGTAGGTGCGCGTCTCGACGGGGCCCGGTGGTCTGCCCGCTTGGAAAACCCGCGCCCGCACCACGGTGGTGGCGCTCACTGACAGCGGGTCCCCATACACCGGCGAGTCGATGCGCGGCAGGCTGCCATCGAGCGTGTAGCGGATGGTTCCGGAGGCGGATGTGAGATGGATGGTTTGTGGAGAGTTATACAATCCGCTCGCCAATGAAATGGAGACCGGCACTCCGGCGCTGCGCAGGTTTGGAACGGTATCCCCTGCATTCGCCGCTCCCGGTGTGGGCGTGGCGAAGGACACCCACTGGCTGTCGAGTGCCGGATTCCTGCCATAGGAAACATCATCCACTTGCACTCCATACGTCACGCTGTCGAGTGTGGTGGCGGAGCTGAAGGTGGTAGCGACCAGTCCCAGATCAAAGCCAAGGTCCGAGCTGCTGGGGGAATTCTGATGGACTTCCACAGCGATCACATTGTCGCCGGCAAGCAAGGGGGTGCCTGTGAGGTTGAAGGTGGAATAATCCGATTCATCCGCCCCGCCGACGGCCGCAGTGGCGAGCGTCTGGTGATTGATTTCTCCGGCGGGAAGGTTTTGGCGCGCCACTTCCACTCCATTGATATAAATCACCGCGCCGTCATCCAAGAGCAGCCGCAGGGTGAGATTGGCGATGAGGGCCGGCTCCGCGACTTGGAATGTATGCCGGAAGTAAGTGGTGATGTGCCGGTTGCTGGTGGAGCTGCCGAAGGGCACAGGTGTGACGATCCATGGATCGCCATAACCGAGCGCGCCGGTTCCAGTGGACCAAGTGCTGTCATCGAAACTTTTCGCCCGCCACTGCGTGCTTTGGTTGCTGCCGTCCGCCAGGAATTTCCATGTAGCGGCGACCGCGGGCGATACCGGCGCCGGGCTGGCGGCCTGGATGAGGGTGGATGGGGCAAGACCGGTGGCTTGAGTGATGAGCACGGATTCGCCATCCGAGGAGAGCGAGAAATTGGTATGATGAGCTTCCACCGTGAATGACTTCCACGGCCAATACCCACGCGGGCGGACATCCCCGGGCACGGCATCATGGCCATCCGCCCAGACTTTGAGAAAACCATTGGCCGGAATCGAAGCCGTCGCGGGAAAAGGCCATTTGAGTGGCTTGGCGGGATCGTCGCTCAGGAAATACCCGGCAAGACTCACGGGGCTGGCGCTTTCGTTTTTCAACTCGATCCAGTCCGGATAGTCATCGAAATCCACGATGTCCGGATGGGCCTGGGTATTGGCGGCAAGCAGTTCATTGACCTTGACCTGCCCGAGGCAAGGTCCGGCCAACAGCATGGCCACACACATCAAACGGGTTTTCATGAAACAGGGATTTTGCTAGGATGACCCCTCCAAAAGGGGCCCGACGCCTTCCCCTGTCGAGCGTTTTCAAGGACAACTTTGTAACGGTTTCGTTGAAAAGGATCGACGTCTCTGTTGAAGAGAATAGCCTGCCGCCGTTGTAAGCAAACTGTGGACGCTACTCAGGATCGCCGTGAATTCAAATTTCTCCTACCCGCAGAGGAGGGCGAGACCTTTCGCGAATTCATCGCCACGCAAATCCCGGTGGACCGGGGCGCGGAGGGCGGATATCCGGTGATTTCCGAGTATTTCGACACTCCGGACCGGCACAGCTACTGGCAGAAAGTCTGGGGTGTGGGCAATCGCCGCCGTGTGAGAGCCCGGGTCTATGGTCGCGCCGATGGCGACATTCCCCCGGCAGCGTTCATTGAAATCAAACACAAATCCGACGACGTCGGCGTCAAGCGGAGGGCCTCGCTGCCCATTGAATCGCTGCCGGAATTGTCGGAAGGAAGGATCCCCGCGGACTTGCTGCGGCCGGAACGCTCGCGGGCGGACCGCCACGTCGTGCAGGAACTCCGCGACCTGATCGTGGAAGGCGGGGCGCGGCCGGTCGTGCAGGTGCGCTACGACCGCATGGCCTATGACAGCGGCCGCGAGGGCACGATCCGCGTGACCTTCGATACCGGGCTGAGATGCCGATTTGATTTGAAGAAACTCATTCCCGACGACCGCGATTTCCCGCTTCCCGTGGTGGATCGCGAGATTGCGGTGGTCGAGGTGAAAACCATCGGCCCGGTGCCCATCTGGCTGCGCAAGGCGGCGGGGCAGTTCCAATTGCAATCGCAAAGCATGAGCAAGTATTGCAACTCACTTGAGCGCTTCGATCCCGCCGTGGCGCGCCAACCGGTGGATCCAATCGCCCTGATTCTCTGAAAACTCGCTAAAAAAACCGCAATCATCCATGGAAGACCTCCTGCTCACCGTTGAAGAATACCTCAGTACCGACATGCCCCAACCTGCCGAGGTGGTGGGTGCGATGTTGCTGAGCTTCGCCCTCAACCTCTTCATCGCCTCGCTCTACCGGACCACTTACAAGGGCACGCGCTATTCGCAGGATTTCGTCCAGACGCTCATCATGATCGGCACCATCACCACGATCCTCATCATGGTCGTGCGTGGCAATGCGGGCATCGCCTTCGGCATGTTTGCGGCATTTTCGATGATCCGCTTCCGGCGCAACCTGGGGCAGGCGCGCGACCTGGGTTTCGTGTTCTTCGCCATGGCCGTCGGCATGGTGGTGGGGGCGCGGCTTTACATGGAGTCCGTGATCGTCACTCCGCTGGTGGCGGCCTTGTTGTATGTGATTTCCAAAAAAGACGCCTTCGCCCCACGGCGCGCCTCGCACCTTCTGACCTTGCGCCTGACCAGCGACATGAGCTTCGAGGAGCGGCTGGATC
>JALOTR010000344.1 GCA_025457805.1 Akkermansiaceae bacterium
CGCCAGTTACCAAGCCCTCAGCGCCACCCAAGTCCGCGAAACCGCCGCCCGCATCTTCTCCGTCACCCCCACCATCGCCACCGTGCTGCCGGAGTAAAGGGTGCGTCGATATCCTATCGACTTTTTCTAGCCGACATGTTGTCGGCCGAATTGCTTACGATCCGGCGGACAACATGTCCGCTGGAAACAGGGCTCAGAATGAACCCGCTCCGGCAGTATCTGTTAGATATAACTCTCAAAAAATCCCCAGATCCTCATCATCCTGCAATACCTTCCTCACCTCGCGGATGAGGTCCTGGGTCTCGGCGAGGATGTCGATGATCTTCAACCGCGTGTGATGCCGCCACTTGGGATCCGCGAGGGCTTCTTCTTCGGCGGAGTCGAGGGCGCGCATGGCATCGCGCAGGTAGCCGCGGGCTTTTTTGAGGCGGACGAGCACATTGCCCGCAATCATCGGATCCGGCGGCCACTCGTCCGGATCGCTCATGGCGAGCGCACCGGCCAGTTTGGCGCTGGCGCTTGAAACGCCATTGACGATCTCGATGAGCGGATGCTCGCGGTGTGAGTCTTCAGGCACCCAGTTGCCTTGATCCACATCGTGATGCAAGGAGACTGCAAGGTCGGAACATTCGACCACCAGCGGATGGCGTTCGTCATCATCATCTTTCCAACCTTCCGAGGTATACTCTTCCAGTGCCTCTTCGCAAATCGCGTTGAGTTCCTCGATCCTTGCCTGCCGTTCCTCGATTTCCTCCGGAGTGGGTTCGTATTCTTTTTCCCCACGTTCGCGCATCAAGCGCGCCCGCTCTTCCTGATAGATATCATCATACTCCTCCTCATCCAGCCCCTCGCGGTCCATGCGTGCCTGCACTCGATCCAATAATAACTCCATCCGCGCATCTTCCGCATCCGCCAATGCCTCGGCGGTGCTTGTGGGCGCATCCTCATCATCTTCCTCGGCTGCACTTTTGGCGGGTTTGGTGCTGGAAAAAAGATCGTCCGGTTCGGGCTCTGCGCTGAAGGCAAGGCCGAGTTTGGCCATGAATTCCGTCATCGCATTCTGATTGGCCATGCGTTGGGATTCCTCTTCTTCCTCGGTCATCGTCCATGCAGGTTCGGCATCGAGTTCGAGTTGATAGGATGTGGTTTCAATCACCACCCGGCCATTGGTGCTGCTGAACCATTCGAAATAGAACGAATTCCCCCAATGCCAGGGAAACTCTTTTTTGGCGGCATAACACGCCATGAGTTCCTCCATGCTGCAATCCGGCACGCGGACCTTGCGCGAGGCGGTGATATCTCCGGCCACGCCTTCCTGGAAAGCGCTGAAACCTGTTAGATCTCCGGCCTTGGGTTCCGGATTCGTGAACTTGAGCAAGTGCCCGGCAAGATCGCGCCAGGGATCGCCCATCAACTCCATGGTCACCGGTTCCTCGCGGCCATGCATCCACAGCCGCCCGATCACCCGGCCGCGGGTGCGGTTGTCGATCTCGCCTTTGACCACGTGTTCATCGATGCGCCAAGCCATGCGATGAGCTTGCAGGAAACGCCCCGCCGGGTGCCAGCGGAAAAACGGCTTACTCCGCCATCATGTCATGAAAGACATCGATCTTCGCAGCCTCGAACTGCCGCAGCGCATCGCGGAAGCGCATCGCAGCCTCCCGGCGTTTGACGGCTTGCAGCGCGGCGAGGATTTCCTCCTTCGCCTGATCAAAACTGCGTTCCTCCGCGGGCTTGCGGCCGGTCACTTCCACCAAATGCCAACCGAGCCGCGTGCGCACCAGCGTGGGGGCATTCACGGCCAGTGAGAAGACCGGTGCGGAAAAATCCACCGGCATGCGCGCCTGGCTCATCCAGCCGAGCGAGCCGCCGTTTTCCTTGGTCGCGTAGTCATCACTGAGTTCCTTCGCGAGGGTGGCAAAGTCCTTTTTGCCAGTTGTTAGATCGGCGAGTGCGGTATCGAGTTTTGCCTTTGCCTCTTCCGGCGGGACATTGAGTGTGGCGATGAAAACATGCCTTGCCTCCACACGCTCCGGCAGGCCGAGGCTTTTGGCATTCTCATCATACCACTTGCGCGCTTCCTCTTCGGTCACACCGGCGATGGGGCCGATTTTCGACTCCACATACTTTTCCTGCTGGATGCCTGCGGCGACGCGGTCGCGCAGGTCCTGCTCACTGGGAATGCCCTGCGATTTCATCGCCGTTTCCATTTCCCCTTTGTTCGTGAAGCGGCCCAACAAACGGCGAAGGCGCTCATTCACTTCTTCGTCCGTCACCTTGAGTTGCGGCGCATTGACCTTGGACTTGATGCGTAGAATTTCATGGGCAATCAAATCATCCAGCGCGGCATAACGCACGGTCTTGCGCATTTCAGGAGTCAGCGATTCCAAAGTTTTCCCCTCGATCCACAATCGTTCCCTCACTGCTCGATCAAGCTGCTGGCGATTGATTTGCAGATTGAATACCCGCGCCACCACGCCGGAGGCCTTGGCCTGGGCGATGGCTTCCGGGCTGGAGGGATTCGCGAGATCGATCTTCTTCCGCAGCGGTCCTTTGAACAAAAACAAATCTCCCGCGAGGTATGCAAAGACGAGGCCATAGAGGCCGAGGCGCAGGGAAAACTTGCCGAGCGGAGTCATGGGAAGAATTCCGCAGGAAACTCAGCGGATTTCCACCGTGGTGCCGGGGCGGATGAGGTTGGGCAGGCGGATCGCATCCCAGTTGGCCAAACGGATGCAACCAGCACTGCGGGTGCGGCCGATGGTTTCCGGATCCGATGTGCCGTGCATGCCGATGCCGGGCTTGCTGAGGCCGTTCCAGATGATGCCTACCGGGCTGTTAGGCCCCGGCGGGATGTTGAGAGCGTTGTTGCTGCGCTTGCCGGTATCGAGCAATTGCTGATCGTAGCGCCAATGCGGCAGCTCGATCATGTTGCGCAGTTCCCAGGTGCCGAATTTGATGAACTTGGGCTTGCCCGGAGTGATGGGAAACGAAGCGATGAGTCCGCGGTTCGGGCGTGTCACGGGCTGGATGGCTTCCGCCCCGGGCTCGGCCACCACCAGCGCGGCGGGGGCGGCTTCGAAAATGCGTGCTTGGTTGATCTTGGTATCCACCACCACATGGCGCTGGCTGAAGGCGGGGTCCGCCTCGTATTTGATGCCGGTGAGTTTCTCGATGTAAAACGGCTCGACGTTGGGCACGATGATGGAATCGTGCGGCTTGAGGCCATAGATCTTCTTGGTGCTGTTGAGCGTGATGAGATAAGGCACATCGCAATGATATCTCTCCGCCATGAACTCGGCATAACTCCGATAACTCATGCGCTTTTTCTTTGCTTGCAAGGAGCGCTTGGTCGGCAGGGAAGGATCCACCCACTTCGCAGCCACATCCGGCACCAGCGCCGTGGCAAAGGGATTCGGCACGGCCTTGCGGGCGGCGGTGTTGACGGCCACCCAGTCGTTGATCGGGTGACCATTCACTTCATTCCAGGATTGCACCGCCAGTTCGGTGAAACGTCCGGGTTTTCCATCGATCACCCCGGGGCCGAAGTTGGATTCATCGAGGAAAATCTGCAGGCGAACCGCATCGTCGCCCGTGGGTTTGACGTCCAGCGGAGTGGGCAGGGAGGTGGTTTCCAAGGGCACTGCCGGCTCCGGCGTGGGGACCGGTGGTGGTGTCGGTTTGGCTGGCACCGTAGGAGCAGGCTTGGCGGGAGTCACGAGGACCGGCTCGGCCGGCAAGGCGGTTCTGGCAGGCGCCGGGGCCGGGGCAGCCGATGGAGCGGGGGGCTGAACCGGCGCCGAGGTGGGAGCGGTGGAACCGGGAACTTGCTGCGAGGCAATGTCATCATCCCCGCCCAGAGGCAGTGCCTTGAGCACCGGACGCGTCGGCGCGGGGGCAGTCGGAGCTGGGGGAGCAGTCGGGACCTGGCCGAACAGGGGCAGGGCGCAAACCAGTGATAAAAGGGAAATTCGAAACATGGAAGGAACAGGAATGGGATGTAAGGGAAGAAGCAGGGAAGGCATGGCCAAAATCAGACCGACAGGCTCGCGAACGATTCCAGCCGCCCGGCAATCGTGGCCGGAACCACTGCGCGGACGAGAATATCATCTCCTTCGTAATCCGTCGAGAGCACCTTTGCCTCGCGGTGCAAAAGGCTCACCAAATCCGCCCGCTGCTGCGGAATGCGATAGTCCTTGCAGCGCACCCGATCCGCCAGCACCTCGCTGCACGCCTTCAACAGGCGGTCCAGCCCGGATCCGGTGTAGGCGGAGATATGCAAAGCGCCGGGATATTTCCGCTCCAGCGTGGCAAGTTCCTCGGGATCGGTCACGAGGTCGATCTTGTTGAGCACGGTGATGATTTCCTTATCCTCCGCCCCGAGTTCCTGAAGGACCTCCAGAGTGGTATCATGAAACCGCTCGATTTCCGGCGAAGTGGCATCCAGCACGTGGATCAGGAAATCCGCCAGCACGGCTTCCTCCAAAGTCGCCTTGAAAGCCTCCACCAGGCGGTGTGGAAGGTTTCTCACGAATCCCACCGTGTCGGT
>JALOTR010000345.1 GCA_025457805.1 Akkermansiaceae bacterium
AATGCCGATGTGGGGTCGTTCCGGCTCTCATCGGCTTTCGCATTCGCTACACTTTCGCCGGACCGCTCGGAGAGACGGTCCCTACCTTTTCGCATTCTCATTCACTTCCCCCGAAGGCAGGGATGGACCTCCGGGCCGTCCGCGCGAAAGTGGGGAGAATGAAATGCCGATGTGGGGTCGTTCCGGCTCTCATCGGCTTTCGCATTCGCTACACTTTCGCCGGACCGCTCGGAGAGACGGTCCCTACCTTTAACGCATTCTCATTCGCCGCGCATTCGCCCGAAGGTATGGATGAACCAGTTATCATGCTAAAATCATGACTTTTACCCCAAATACAACAGGACTCATTGAAGATTTACTTCAGAATTTATCCTACGGCTACTCGTGAAGTCTTTCCGCCTCTCGTTTTTTCTCTCTCCTCTCGAAGAATGGTCTTTTAATCTCACCTTTTGCCTCCTCATACTGCTCAAGAAAACCATCAATCGTTGCATGCATTTTTTCAATCGCCTCATACTTACGTAAATCACTTGGATCTCCTGCTATCATCAACCACTTAGCACTTTCCACATCTTTTACAAGGATGGCGCGGTTAATCTTTGGAAATCCGCTCAAAGGATCGACCTCGACGGCCAAACAAAGAGCCACCCCCTCGTCTTCCCAATGCCTATCTAAAACCTCTAAGTTCTTGAACTTCCCAGTTCCCACAGCCTTGCGAAAGTCAGCCACAAGTTTACCACCGGTATCCGGATCCTCGGCTTCACATATGTGTTTTTTCAACTCATTAAGTGTCTCCTCCTTGCCGTTTTCGACATACGTCGTAATCAAAGTGACGATATGCTTGAATGCAACAAGGGACTCGCTACTGTTCTTTTTGGGCTCAGCCCCCAAACTTTGGGGCCCAAGAAAGACAAATGGAAATAGAATGAGGGCAATAGATTGAATAATTTTCATGAACATTTAAATTTGAGATCTTATGAAACCCGTTTCATACAAATTAAGACCTTTAAAATTCTTCTTCCGTAATTCTTCCGCAACCTCCTCAAGGCAGTAAATACGGAGTGGATTGAGTTTCTTTACCCCGAAAAAATCTGACTCAGGAATCTCCGTTGGGACAATCTGACCGACATAATCATTAGGATTTGCCATTCTCCCGCCTATAATAACAGCCCCACTTTGCGGACATAAAACTGTATTGGGACCGCAGTACTCAAACTCGTCAATCAAACACTTTGTCAGTGGTGTCATCACCCACCAAGTCCCCTCGGAACCATCAGCAGCTGGAATCGAAGATGGCTTCCCGGCTGGAACCGCCAAAGCTGGAAAGAATTGGACACCCGAGTAGTTCTGGCTCACGATAAACTCCTTGAATTTCTCGCTCACGATTGGATAGGAACCGATCGGATTAATGATATCAAGCCTTTTCTTGTAATCTGATTGCCATTGAAAAATCACCTGATCCGGCTGCCTATAAAATTCCCTATTGGTATTCAACAGAGGGACAAACATCGAGACTAACTTTTCATCTCTTAGATTGGCCCACCCCTGCCGAGCGTGCGAATAGCCGACAAGATACACCTTCGATTCTGTTTTCATTAGTGTCAGTTACTTGTGTTGGTGAAATTACACCGAAGCCGCAAATGCCCCGCCGGCGAATTTCCAGAAACCGGGAGCGCGGAATTCATTCCGCAGCCCTTTCTTCTGCCTGCGGAATGAATTCCGCGCTCCAGTTTTGCCCCGCGCTGGAATAGAACCAATCTTCCGGCTTGTCACAAAGCCCTGCCTTCACCGGATTCTTGCGAATGTATGCCCTTGCGTTCTCCAAATGATCCATATCCCGGATCAAGCGGTCATGGTAATCACACATCCATAGAGACCCATTCTTTCCCAGAAGCCGGTTGATCGCCACGGCACTGGAAGCCTTCCAACGTTTCACAATGTCCCCGAGCGGGGTATCATTGAGTAAACGGACCAACACATGCACATGATTGGGCATTATTACCCAATCGATCAGTTTGTATTCGGCACCATGACCCTGCAGAATCGCTGCTTGAACGATCTCCGCACAATCAGCACGGGCAAGGACGCATTGTCCTTTTCCAGCATCCTCGAAACGAGCGATCCGTTTGTGGATTTCCATCTGCGCTGCAAGTGACACTTTGGAATCCGCGCTCTTCAAATCTGCATTTAACTCCTTCCGCCATTCATGGATCACATCGGCGGGCAAAGAATCGCCCAAGCGAAAGGTAATCGCCTGCACCGACCCCGCAAAGTCCCAATGCGGAAGATATCCCCGGCTATGGATTCCCTTATGCATGCCAAATTGGAGCGCGGAATTCATTCCGCCGCAATCTCTTTGTTTTCAGCTGCGGAATAAATTCCGCGCTCCAGTTAGACAAACAAATATTCATGTTTGAGCCAGGCCAGCAGATCATCCTTTCCCCTCTCCGACTTCAAATCCGCGAACAAAAATGGCCGGGCTCCGCGTTGGATCTTCGCGTCCCTTGCCATGACTCCCAGGTCAGCGCCGACGTAGGGGGCGAGTTCGGTTTTGTTGATGAGTAGGAGATCACTCGTGCGGATGGCAGGACCTCCCTTGCGCGGGATCTTATCGCCTTCCGCCACATCAATGACATAGATATAGGCATCCACCAACTCGGGTGAAAAGGTCGCAGATAGATTGTCGCCGCCGCTTTCGATGAGGATCAGCTTGAGGTCCGGATGGCTGTTTTCCAGATCCGTGACAGCAGCCATGTTCATGCTGGTATCATCGCGGATGGCGGTGTGCGGGGGCCAATGATATCTCATCCTTGAGCCATTGGCAGAGGCGGAGCACGCACATGGTTTTCCCGGAACCCACCGGGCCACCGATGCCGAGGCGGAAGGGACGTTTGGATGAATCAGGAGATGAAGAGTCGGGCATGGGCGCGGGCATGGCGGAGTGAGGCGATTTCGAGGTGGGGATTGAACCAGCCATCCGGCTGGCGGACGAGTGCGGAATCGAGTTGCTGGCCGAGTTTGGTCAGGATGCGGCGGAGGATGTGCTGGCAGGCGGTTTGGCCGATGCGGATGAGTTTCATCGATGCGGCGGTGAGTCCAGCCAGCGATTGGAAGGCAAAGGCCCGCCCGGCGTGGGCGATGGGCAATGAGGATAACTCCATGGCGGAAACCACCAGATGATGACCGCGCGGGCGGACCGAATGAAAGGAAGCGATGAGCGGCGAGGGATCAAGCGAGGCAAGCAGTTCCAAGCGCTGCGAACCAATCCGCCGCGAGGCATCGCGGATCTCAGCAGGAATGCGCCATGCATCGAGCTCCGCATCCATTTCCAACAAGGCGGTTTCATCCGCCGCAAGCGCTGCGGCATGGGCGCGGGCGAAGAACGGGATTTCAAAGGTGAGTAGGGCGGGCAGCACTTGGTTTTCCAGAAATTTCTCCAAGTCTGCCGCAGTTTTGACAATCCCCGCCTCGGTCAATTCCTCAAGGCCGAACGAATGCGCATAGGCCCCGGAGGGATAGGCACTGTCATTGGACTGGAGCAGCCACAGCAATGGATCGGGACTCATGGGCATGGATCTTGGATCAAGGCTGGTGCGCCATCACTTTCATGGGCGTGAAAAGCAGTTCCGGTTCGCTGAAACTCCAGCCCTCGCGTTTGAGAAGTTGGGTCATGGCATCATCGTGGAGCACCAACAAGGCATCTTCAAGGATCTGCGCGGGGAGGTGTAGGTTTCCGGTCTTCCATGCCACGAGCGCGGCGTGCGCGGGGTTTTCAAATGGGATGCGATAGACGATCTCCGGAAGCTGCCGGACGACATAGTCGAATCCATCCCGATGCAGGACCACACAGCCATCGAGCAGGCGGCTATCGAGGTCGAATCCCAGCTCGATGCCATCCGGCGCGGTGGCCCGCCAACGGCGCTTGAGGAAAGTCCGGCGTTCGACCTCGAGGACCACTTGGCGATCCGGCGGAAGCGCGGACGATTCCGCGAGCAGGCGTTGGATGAGATGCATTGGATGGGGATGGATGGGATCCGCGCCATGATTTCCGCCAAATGAGCAGATGTCATGCCGAAAGAACACGCCGGCAGCCCGGCACGCGGCATCCTTGGCTTGAAATGATGCCCATGCAAGTCAGCTTGGGCGCACCGTGAAAATCCTCGTCACCGCCTTCGGCCCCTTCGATGGCCGGTCCCAAAACGCATCGTCGCTCGCACTCGCGCGACTCAAGCAATCCCAGCCCCGCATCAATACTCGCATTCTGCCCGTGGATTCGGTGAGCGGCCCGGCCCGCCTGCTCCGGGCGCTCAACCAAGTGCGACCGGATGCGCTGGTGATGCTGGGAGAAGCGGCGGGCAGCACTGCCATACGCTTGGAAACCACCGCGTGGAACCAACTCGATTTTTCCATCCCGGACGCCAGCGGCCGCCAACCGCGCGGCGTGCCCATCGATCCAAATGGACCCGATTTCCTCCCTGCCACCCTGCCCTTGGAATCCATGCACGCGGAACTCACACTCGCAGGCCATGATGCCATACTTTCCCACGATGCGGGCCGGTATTTATGCAATCAGGTGATGTATCAATCCCTCGCTTGCTTGTCCAAACAGGAATCATCCTGTGTGGCAGGTTTCATCCATCTTCCATTGGCCAGTGACTATGCCACGGCCCGCGCCGCAGATGCACTTGAAATCGGATTGAAATGCATTCTACAACTCATTGCCGGAAAACGATTCAGATAACATCCGGTTTTTATGCTTGATATGCATTGATGGGATTGGGTTTGCTTTTCCTGTGATCAACTCCACCCGGCCTCCGCTCTTGCTCGGCATCATTGCATGTTCCCTTGCATCCACTTCCTGCAAGGATGAAGTCGCCGAAGCGCGCATCAAGGTTCTTGAAGAAACCATCAGCCAGTTGGAAAGCGCCAATCGGGTATTGGAAGACGATCTTGCGAAAAACCGCAAGGAAGAGGGCTCTCTGGGACCGGATGCGGTGCAATTGCTCAAGGAACGCGTGACGTCATTGGAAGAGGAAGTCAAACGCCTGGGTCCTTATGAAGTGAAGGCAAAGGATGCCGCGGAAGAACTTGAAATGACGAAGATGCGCCTTGCATCCGCCACGCTGGTTCCCGCTCTGAGAAACAAGGATGCCGCAGCCGCCGCGGACATGCGCAACGCCGTCGAGGACAAATCCGGCGGGGTGGCCACGGCGGTTTCCAATTCCGTGCTCATCATCGAGGGTGACAAGTCCGTCGGCACCGGATTCATGGCCAAGGTGGATGACAAAATCTACTTTTACACCGCCGCACATGTATTGTCCGGAAACAGCAAGCTGACGGTAAAAAACGCCTCCGGAAAACAATTCACCAAATTCGGCAACTTCGAATATGCCGAAGGAGCGGACATGGTCCGCATGGCGGTGACGGAACCGGTGGAGGAATATCTTGAAATCGTTCCCAGCGGTGTGGATTTCCAAATCCAGACAGAGATCGCAGCGCTCGGCAATGGGGGCGGCACCGGCGTGGTGGCCATGGAAAAAGGCCGCATCATGGGCACCAGCGGAGACTCGGTGGAAGTCGATGCCGGCATCATCAAAGGCAACAGCGGCGGCCCGATCGTGCATCTGGAATCGGGCAAAGTGGTAGGCCTCGTCACCCATCTCACCGCGGAGCAAAAAGATATCTGGTCCGAAGGCACCCGCCAGGCGGAAGTCCGGCGCTTTGCCTGCCGCATGAACAAGCAGTGGGAATGGAAGACCGTGCGCATCGGGGGCTTCCTTAATGAAGCCAAAGCCCTCAACGAGTATGATGAACTCACCCGCCTCTGTTATGCCATCGCCGCGCTCGAACCGCTGACCACTGGCATGAGGCTCGATGTCAACGTGGGCAATGGCACGGAGACCGCAGTGGCCATCTTCGATCGCAACAAGGACAAACCGCTGGTCAAGGCGATCGTCAAAATGAACAGCGAACTCGCCGCCCGCAGACTGATGCTCAGCGAGTCGGACTTGAAGAAACGCTTCCGCAGCATTCTCGGAGAAACCATTTCAATGGCGCAACGCAACAATGCAGGTTTCAAGGCAGAGGAAATGTCATGGTTCCACCGTTCACGCGCCACCTCATCGGTGGAGGCACGCAAGGATGCGCTGAAGTTGTTGGATGACGATCTAGCGAATCTCAAATAGCAGGAAGCCCCATCAAGGCACACGGAAGTATTTCTTCTCTTGCGCAGGGAAGGATGGATCCTGCACCAGCGTTCCGGATGGGACGCCACGGACATCGACAACCTTCTGATTGAAGGGACTGTAAACCATCCCTGGCGCTTCAGGGATGGCGGCGGCGATCGGGATTTCTCCGGGTGGGATCGGATTTGGAACAGGCGGAGGCGGAGAAACAGACTCATCCGAATTCAGCGGACGACCTGCTTCATCCATCGTCGTCATGCCCACAATCCGATACTGATATTCTCCTTTGCGGGCACTCACCCGCTCGATTTGATGTTGGCCTGGGTAAACCACGAGGTCTGCCTCGCCCACCCAACCGCTGCTTGAAGTATCGCCCGGTGCAGGGCGGAATTCGGATTGATCCTTGCCGACCACTTTCAGGCCGGTGCGGGACGCGCTCATTGAATACTTCACTCCGTTCCAGGAGGACGTTCCATCCTGAACCGTTTCCCGAATCATTTCGATGGTCGCATTCTGGCCATCCAACGCCGTCACGGAAGGGGCGGTGGTCAGTTTGTTTCCCTTCGCTGCGGAAGCATCCTTGAGGAGCTGGCGGAGTTCGGTGTCGTCGAGAACTTTCGCAGGCAGATCGAGCGGATCTTGGGTGACGAGTTGTTGGTTGGTGAATTTGAGTTGAACCTTCGGCTCCGATTCAAGTGACAACCACGACTGAAGCCGGGCAAGCTCGCTTTGGGTGCCGCGGAAACGAATCGAGCCGTCCTCGGATTTCACAAGTGATGTGGAGTTGTCGCGAAGGATTCCGTTTTTCCTCAACATCCCGATGGATTCGCCGGAGTCCAACAACGCACCCAGCATCAGGTTTTCCTTGATCTGTTGTTTGGTGCCGTTGTCGGTTGGGAAGCTGGTTTCTGTTAGACGATCCGCATCGGTGGGGCGGAAAAATTCCATGTGCAAGCCATCGCGGCGCATCTTCAGCCCGGCGAGTGCGGCGAGATGATCCATCACTGCCGTCAGCGACTTTCCTTTGAGCGAGCAGGTGA
>JALOTR010000346.1 GCA_025457805.1 Akkermansiaceae bacterium
TTCTGCTTCCGGGAAGGCAAATCGTGAGGCGGCACCGCCCACGGCGCGGCTTCCGTAGATGAAGCGCTTGTTGATTCCCGTGAAATCGCTGTCCAGCGCACTTTGGATGGCACCTGCCCGGGCGAGCTTCTTGTCTGTGCCCACGCGCCGGTTCACAAAATCCGCAAGGCTCAGGAATGGACCCCGCTTGCGCACTTCACGGGTTATGGCCGTGGCGAGCAACTCGATCTCGCCATCCGTGAGTTCCCGTCTGCCCACCCATTGGGAGGGCTCCGGAAGGTTGTCCGCACCATCGCCCTGGGCGACGAGATTTTGTGCGGTCAGAAGTCCGTTGACGGGATTCACATCTGCCTTCGCCGGCGCAATGGACTCCCTGCCGTTTGCGTCCCTCACGACAATTGACTGACCTCTCAGAGAACTGAGAACGGTTTTCCAAGCTTCCACCGAAGTGGAGTTCACATTGAACATGCCATCCACCCGGAGATAGCTGGCGATGTTCTCGATACCGACTGTATTGGAGGTCGGTCCCGTGAAGAAGGTATTTACCAGCGCGGTCGGTTCCTGTCCATCGGTGTCGGGCAGATAACGGGCGGTGGGAAGATCCTTGGTGCCACTGAAGAACTGGGTTGCCACGGTTTTCGGATCCCGGGCGGTTCCGAAGGTGTCAGCCCTCTGGTTGGAAACACTCGAGAGGAACCACTGATCCCACAGGGCGCGGTTGGCGAGGAATGAGTGGTCGGCAAGTGGGCGGTTGCCGGAAAGTGTTCCTTCCGTTCGATCCGGCGGAAGCATGGAAGGGGCCACCGAGTTGCCGATGGCGTGGGCGATCTGCGGCAGCATGGGCTCGCGGGCATTGATCGCGGCATAGCCGAAAACCGGACGCTGGATCTCGAAACCGTTGGCAAAGGAATGTTGGAACGCGGCCAGCGAGATCAAAGGCTGACGGGGAAAGGAGTGGGTGGCCACCATGTTGGTGCCAAACTCCGCAGTCATTCCACCGCCGAAGAAACCGGAACCATCCGGGCTCAGATCGAGGCTTCGATTGACCCACGTAACCATGGGCTCAGCCCGGAACTCATAGGGCAGGACGTCACGCTCGGCCTGGCTCAGATCGTAGAAATCGACATGGTGCGCTTTGGGATTGAAGCGGACCAAACTGCGGGTGCCGGTTTCCGATCCGGTTTCGGTCTTAGCATTGAATGAAAGCAGAAGAAACGGTGACTTGGTGGTCGCCAATTGCACACCCGTTAGAGGGCGGGTTTCGACACCGGTCACCGGACGGAAAACGCCGGGAAAAGCATTCGCATAGATCCGTGAACTGGAAGGTTTGGTACCGGCGATACCTGTGGAAGGGGGCATTCCCCGGTTTTCGAGGAAGCGGAGCCGTCTGTTGCCGAAGTCCCAGTCGATCGCCATGTTGCCATAGCCCAGAGAATCACCCAGGTCGGTCCGGTCCTCGCCCACATAGACTTCATGATGGGTGATCGAAAAATGACGCGAGTGGGCGTTGGCTCCAGTGACGGAGTTGCCGCTTTGGCCGGTTTTGCCTGAGGTCAGATTGTTGGCGAAGGCCTCGTAGGTGACCCGATCGGTCGCAATGACGTCGATGTTCTTGCCTGCCAAATCCCTCAGCGGCAAAGCGAAGCCACCGCCGTAGTTGAATCCCTTGCGGGCGTCCAACTGGTTTTTTCCTCCAAACGTGGTGCGGATGATCACTGGGCCGCTTTGGGAGAATTTGACGATTTCGCCCGGCTTCATGACAATCTGCTCGGAGCGGCCGAGGCGGATCGACATGAAATTCTGGTCGGCATTGTTGCCAGCGGTGGAACCACTGAGGGACGCCGCCAGCGGTGCACGGAGCGGTGCACCACCGTTGACGCGGACGATGATGTCATAGGGCAGTTGCCAGTATTTGACGGTGATGTTTGAGGATTGGGGAATCACCACCGGCACATCGAGTGGATTCCACAAGGTGATGACGGGATCCGCGACCACATGGATTCGACTGACTGCAACTCCATTCACCGTCGCCGGGAATGCCTGGAACGAAAGAATCATCTGATAACTGATGATTGCCGGTTGCTTGAGATGGAACTCGTCATCGTTGCGGCATGCCGAAGGGCTGCCATCCACCTGAACAAAGGGAGTGGAATTGGAGATGCTTCCGCTGGTGGTGTAGTTGGCCGTTCCACTGCGGCGGACCTCGTTGTAGGAGTTATAGTAAACCCAGAGTTCGTTCAGGTTGATGCCCGGCTCGTTGCCCACGGTGTAAAGCGCATCGCGCGGGGCTTGTGCGGCGGGTTTTTCCAATTGGAGCGAGAGATCCTTCCGGAAACCACCGGCCGTCACATTGGTGAGCAGTCCGCTGGAGGAAGACGTCAGGTCATGGAAGAGCGGTTGGTTTGCAGTGGGGTTGGTGGCGAGAAGCTCCGATTGCTGCCAACTGGTGAGCAATTGCAGCCTTGCATCATCCGGGTTGAGATCTGCAAAGGGCTTCACGGTTCCCGCAGACGCGACTTCCGCCGCATTGCGAGGTGCCGACTGGAGATTGTTCCGCACAACTCCAAACGGGGTTTCCTTCGAGGGCGCGGATGTGGAAATCGCCGCCTTCATCCCCTGATCGCCCACCCACCAGGCGAGCTTGGCATTTTGCCGGTTCTTTTGTTGGAGGCTGAGGGATGGAACTTCGACGATCGCGGTGGGGTTTGCACCGACGGTGCCTTCTCCTACCAACTTCACCTGATTGGTCGGAGCGGCATCGGCGAAACTCGCAGACTCGATCGAGGCCGGTGCTCCCGAGACCATCCAGGAAATAAAGCCGGGCTCCGGTCGTGTGGCGCTGGTGCTTTGCCATGCGTTGTAAACCCCTGTCCAATGGCGCTTGCCAGTGACAGCCGAGGTATCCGAACCATCTTCCGCTTTGGGCCGCTGGTCGGCATTCACGGTGATGCGCTGGTCCGGACCGGTGTAAGTCTGCACCTGATTCAATGCCAACATCATCGCCATCTTCGCATTCGACCGGGCGATCTGCATCGCCTCGCCCTGGGAGGATGAACGCAGGCTCACGCTGGAAAGCGTCAAAAGACCGACCGCAATGATCGTCAGCAAGATCATGAGCGACAAAGTGACGATCAAGGCGAAGCCGTTCGGACGACCGATTCCGTGATGGAAAGGTCTCAGGAATGATTTCTGGACTTTGGAGGATTTCATTGGGTTTGGTGGAATTCCGTTCCAAGTGGATTGGACGGGTTTCCGAGGATCGGGTTGTGACACGCTGCTTGGAAACAGCGCTGAGAAGCTGCGACTACGATGTAATTACAATGTGAAGGCTAATTTCTCGGCGTCAATTGGAAAAATGGGGCTTTGGTTTGGATTTTCGTTGCAGATCAGGAATATGGCAGTGGAGGCCGCCCGCGTCCTGTGACCGTACAACGTAAACACCCTAAGCGGGTGGGTTTTGTGCGGATATTGTAATTATCTTGGATGCGATTGCACATTTTTGGATCAAACCATGAAGTTTTGATCGGGATCAGGGCACGTTTCTACTCCCTTCCCAATGCTTTGGGCATCATCCCTTTTTCATCTGCGTAAATCTGGGTCCATCCGCGCTTGAAAATTCCCTGGCTTGATTGCCGTGGAAGGCTTGGCGAAAACCCGTTCTGGACAGCCGGAAAAAGTCGTCATAGCGTCCGCGCTCTTCCACCAACACCTATGATCCGCAAATTCATCCCCGGCGCCCTCGCTTTTGGCCTGATCGCCACCTCATCCGCCCAGACGCCGGCCGCCGATGCTCCGAAAACGGAGGCCACCACTCCACCCATCGAAGTCCCGGCCGCGCCGAAGCTTGATCCGGCTGTGGTGAAGGCGGATTCCTCCTACGCGCTGGGTTTCCGCACCGGCAGCACCTTCGGCCAGCAATTCGGCCGCTTCGGTGTGGGCGCGGAGGACATCGAGCAGGAAAATTTCCTCAAGGGATTCATGGCCGCCGTCAAGGGTGACAAGCCGGATCTCAGCGAGGAAAAACTCCAGGCCGCCATGCAGGCCCTGGGCGACCTCCTCCAGGCCCGTGAAAAGGAAACCGCTACCGCCAACCTTGCCGCCGGAACCAAGTTTCTCGAAGAAAACGGCAAGCGCGAAGGCGTGATCACCACTGCCAGCGGCCTTCAATACGAAGTCCTCAACAAAGGCGGCGAGGAAAAATACGTCGCTCCCAAGGAAGGCGCAGAGGACAACAAGCAGTTCATGGTCAACTACAAGGGCACCCTCATCAGCGGCAAGCAGTTCGATGCTTCTCCCGAAGGCGAGCCGGTTCCGATGACCCTCCAAGTCGTCGATGGCTTCAAGGAAGCCCTCACCACCATGCCGGTCGGCGCAAAGTGGAAACTCTTCCTTCCTTCCAAACTCGCCTACGGTGAAGAGCGCCGCAGCGCGGACATCGGACCGAACAGCACCTTGATCTTCGAACTCGAACTCGTGAAAATCCAGGACGCCCCGGCCCAACCCGAAGGCATGCCCTTCCCGATGCCACAAGGCGC
>JALOTR010000347.1 GCA_025457805.1 Akkermansiaceae bacterium
GCGGCGCTCCAGCGCGTAGTCATCGCAGCAGAGCGGTTTCACCTTCGCATGGCTGGCGAGCCAGTCGTGGAGTTCGGATTTGTCGAGGTGGGACAACATGCAGGAAGCAGAGCCGCCGACGACTTCATCGGCATACATGGCGGCCACCAAACGCCGCAGGAGATCCACTTCAAGCTGCGGAGGGGGAGCCCCGGCCAAGGCCAGGGAGGTTCCCGGAATTTCAAGGTAAATTCCGTTCATAACTGAAGAGCCTAGCCCTCTCTTGGGCGGAAAGCGATGGGAAACTTTGAGGGAAACAAAAAAGACGTGCCTGACCGCCAGCCGAATGAATATCGGCCTGAAAAACCCGGTCTAGGCATGGTAGAACAAGACTCGCCGCCGATGACTCTTCACTCCGCTACCCGTCCCAATCCCATGCGGTTCCTCATCCGGGGCATGCATGTCACCCTGATTTTCACTGCCATGCTGCTGGCCTTTCAAGGGCGGGCTGACGCTGCGCAGGTCCACCGCCTGAACCCGGACGAGATGCGGCTCTTCAATCTGGTTTCCCAACACGCCGGTCAAAAGCGCACAGCGATGAATCTCGATCCCATCCTGTGCAAAGTCGCCCGTCAGAAAGCGATGGATATGGAACGGAGATCCTACTTCAGCCATGTGGATCCGGCTGGCGTCGGTCCGAACCGCTTGGTTTCAAGAGCCGGCTACGTCCTGCCAGCGACATACAGCGCGGAGATGTCTGGCAACAACATCGAGTCCATCGCGATGGCCGCAGGCAATATGGCGGAACCTTTCGAGCTTTGGCTTAGATCCGGATCGCACCGTCCCCATTTGCTTGGAGAAAATCCCTGGTATGCAGCCCAAACATCGGTGGGTGTCGGCGTTTATCGATCTGGCCGGTTTCCTTACTACAAAATGGTCGTGCTCATCACCGCACCTCCCAACGCCTCCCGGAGGCCACCTCCGCTTGTCCTCAAGGCACCGAATGGAAGGACTCTAGCCGACACGCGAGCAGTCTTGCCCTTTCTGTTTCCATGATTCCATCCGGCGCCGCCCCCGATCAAGGGCAGGGCTGGCGAAATCGGATGACCCTCAATCCTTATCACTCCCGGAGATTGCCATTGCAAGCAGGCGGATGCTCCCACAGCGTGCCCACCAGCAATCATGGATTGGTCTTACACGATACTCGGCCCCGACCCTTCTGCCGGGCTGATGGTGATCCTCATCCTGATTCTCATCGAAGGCATTCTGTCCGTGGACAATGCCGCCGTGCTTGCGACGATGGTGATGAGGCTGCCGCCGGAACAACGTGGCAAGGCGCTCAAATACGGCATCATCGGTGCCTACATTTTCCGGGGTCTGTGTTTGGCCCTGGCGACTTGGTTGATCAAAATCTGGTGGTTGGAACCGGTGGGCGGGCTCTATCTGATTTGGTTGAGCTGGAAACATTTCTCGCGTCACCAGTCGGTGGAAGCAGAGGGCGAACACGCGGTGGAGGTCGAGGGCAACTGGCTCTACCGGCATACCATTGGCCGGCTGGGTCCATTCTGGGCCACGGTCGTCGCAGTGGAGGTCATAGACCTCGCATTCTCCATCGACAACGTGGTGGCGGCTGTTGCTTACGTGCAGAAATTCCCGATGCCATCCAAACTGGTGCTGGTTTGCACGGGGGTGTTCCTCGGGATCCTGACGATGCGTTTCGCCGCCCAAGGCTTCGTCAAGCTGATGCACCATTTCCAGTTCCTGGAAACCTGCGCCTTCCTGGTCATCGGCATTCTTGGCGTGAAACTCGTCCTCAGCGTCCCACGCCATTTCCTGCCGGATTCGAATCCCGTGCACCAGTTTCTCGCCAGCAAGTATTTCGATCTTGGCACATCGGTCCTGACACTGATGATCTTCATCGTGCCTGTTGCGGTTCATTTGATCCGCAAGCGTGCTATCCCCGCCTAAAACTATCCCTGCTCCCATGAGCCTCCTTTTCTTCAAACGTGTCCTCGCGAATCCGGTCCAAGTCGGCTACATCGTGCCGAGTTCCCGCTTCCTCACCACCCGCACTGCGAGGTTCATCGACTTCTCCCGCGACCGTGTCGTGGTGGAACTGGGCCCTGGCGAAGGTTGTCACACCCGCAGCATCGTGCGCCGCATGAACCCGGGCTCCCGGCTCATCCTCATCGAACTGGACGAGCATTTCTGCAAACACCTTGAGCGCCAGTTCGCCCACGACTCCCGCATTTCGGTGGTGAATGCCAATGCGCTCCACCTTGCCGAAACGCTTCTCAGCCTCGGCGTGTCCGAGCCGGATTACATCGTTTCCGGCATCCCCTTCACCATCATGGAGAAGGAATTGCGCGAAAAACTGCTCGCCAACATCGCCGGCGCGATGGGATCGGAAAGCCGCTTCATCACCTATCAGGCCTCCCTCCAGATTTCCAATCACCAACATTTTTCCCTGGTTCGACGCGAGCATTGCCTGCTCAACGTCCCACCACTGCACGTGATGGAACTCCGAAAAACTCGCCCCACTCCGGTCGCCTCTGTCGCCTGAAGCCGTTTCCCGCTCAGCGGAAGAGGAAATACAGCGCCATCCCGAAAACGCCCACCCAGACGATGGAAACCTGGGTGACATTCAGCGATCGCGCACCGGACGACTCCGCCGGATCGTCCGGGTGATAGCCAAAAAGGCGCTCGTAACTCAGCACCATCCACAAGCCCAGCCAGCACCAAGCGGCGAGAAAAAGCAAAATGAAGGCCTTGAGGAATAGGATCATGGTCGGGTAATGAGGGTGATTGGCTGCGAGCAGCCTGAAATCAGCCGCGCACCATGGGTTCGGAACAACTGAGCCCCATTTCCTCCCCACCCACAACGCGAATCCCACCGAAGTCTGGTCATCATGTCGGGTTTCACTCTTGCTATTGCGACTCTTTCTCATTATCCAAACCCCGTGGCGCATGCAAAGGAGATCCAATTGGCGGAATTCAACCGGACCATCGCCATGGATCCCTTGTCCAGCGGGGTGGAAAGCCTCCGCTTCGGAAGAATATCCGGCGAGATCCTCTCAACCGGTTGGCAATGGAAAGTCGCCTCCAGCGGATCGGTTTGGCTATGGCTCAACCAAGACGGCACCGGCCTGGTGTGGGGAAAAAGCGACCGATTTTTCCTGCGCCCCGGCATGTTTGCGATGACCGGAGGAAACGCTGCGGGCGAGTGGTCCTGCATGAGGCACCCGGGGCAGCATCAGTTGGAAGTGGTAGTCATCCCCCGAGAGTGGCTGATGGGACGTTTGGGAAACTCGCCCGGCGCGCTCCGGCACGGCCTCGCCCAATGGCTGCGCGAAAGTGGGCAGATCGCCTTCTGCGGACTCATGGGCTTGTGGGAACGCGACCTCTGCGAGGCCTTAGCGATGGTGGAACCCCAACCCGGTCCATCCCGACTCCTGGCAGAAGCGAGGGTCTTGGAATGGGCGGCGGCGCGACTGTTTCGCAGTCCCGGCTCCCCAACCGATCCCTCCCCCACCCCGCGCGAACACGATCCCGTCAAGCGCGCGATCCAAATGCTCGGTGAGCGACTCGATCAGAATCTGGATCTCACGAAAATCGCCCGCGAGGTGGGAGTTTCCCCTCATCACCTTTCGCGCAAGGTCAGCGCCGAGACCGGCCTCACCCTCCAGCGCCACCTCCGGCGACTGCGCATCGAGCGGGCCTGCGAGACTCTTGATTCCAAGCGCATGAACGTCACCGAGGTTGCACTCGAAGTCGGTTACCAAAGCCTCAGCCACTTTGCCAAAGCCTTCCGAGAAGAAACCGGACGTTCGCCCAGTGATTGGCTTGCGGGGAAATGAAAACCGCATTTCACCGCTCATCCGACGCAAGCAGGCGTTAGCGCGCCGAAGAACGACAAGGCATGCTGCCACCCAGATGAACGCACGCCGCTTCCTGCTTTTCCAACTCACCGCCCTCGGCCTCCCCACCGCCCTGCAAGCCGCACCGAGCCTTGTAAAGCTCGTGGACTTCAATAACTCGAACATCGTCTCGCCTTCACCAGCGCGGGTCAACGACAGCCCCATCCTCATCGGCAGCAAGCTCTGGTTTGCATGTGAACAAGGAGGTGCCTATGGATTCGGCAGCCTGTCGAGTTATGATATCAGCACGGGCACACTTGCCGTCGAGTTATCATTGGACAATGACACCGGGCTCACTCCCAAAGCCTCGCCGGTGAGAGATGGAAATTTGTTATATCTCACCACCATCGGTAACAACCGGGACGGCAGCTCGATTTACAGCACCTTGTTCAGTCACAACATCGCCACCGGCATCACCGATTACAAACTATGGGAAGCCAGCGGAAGCTCCGGAACCCACATCCGTGCCCCCTGGGGCGGAGTTGCGATCATTGATCGTGGATCGGCGGGAAAAGACCTCTACTTCAACAACTATAGCGGTGGAATCATCAGCAGCAGCGGAGCCATCCTGAGATATGAAACCGCCACCGGCACCACTCATCTCGTTTACTCCATGCCCGCCAGCCCGGGCACCG
>JALOTR010000005.1 GCA_025457805.1 Akkermansiaceae bacterium
CATTCAAAGAGCGCACCCACGGCGAGTGGTCATAGGTGCTTTTCCATGCCGACTCGCTGTCCGGGCATGGCCATGCCGAGTTGCGTGGTGGCAGCTTGTTCACCTCGAAGACCTGCGGATCCTGCCATTCGTGCTTGGAGCTGCTGATTGGCGCGGCGGCGGCATGCGTCGCGAACATGGCGAGTGCCGCCAGCAGGATGGGAAATCGGTTCACGGAAGATATGAGTGGTGGGCTGGCTTGGCTTCCAAGTTTTTCCGGCGGCTCTTCATGGCTATGGACAAACTACAATGGGTTTTGAAAGGGGACAATGCATCCGATCAATGAATCGCGCCAGTTGGCAAAACTACCCATGGGCAGAATTGCCCATAGACGGAACCCTCTGCCCTAACCGAGCCTTCACTGTTAATCTCCGCCCTCCAGCATGATGTGAAATGCTGAACCTGTCGAAATGCCTGCGAAGGTCCCAGGACGGCATGAAAGAACCCACAAAAACCCATTCACTTTGACCCATGAAGATGCCGCATTCGCGATGTTTCTCCATAAAATCCCGTGGCTTCGCACTGGTGGTGACCCTTTCGCTGATGATTCTCCTCACCGTGATCGCGGTGGGACTCCTTAGTCTTTCGGCAATATCGCTGCGCTCCACTTCGGCTGAAGCAATGATGCAGGAGGCGCGACAGAATGCCCGGTTCGCCCTCATTCTCGCGCTCGGCGAGCTGCAATCGACGACCGGTCCGGACCAACGCGTGACCGCCCCTGCTCAAGTCAGGGGAGCCGATATCTCCCAACCGCATCTGACAGGGGTCTGGCAGGGATGGAAATGGGATGGAACGGGCAGTCCGGATTTCAAGGGACGGAAGCAGTCGGATTTTTTACGCTGGTTGGTTTCCACTCGTGAGGTTGTTGGCGCGGGCAACGTGGATTTCGTCAAATCGGCCCCCGGCGGGGAGATTGTCGCACTGGTGAGGGGAACGAGGAATGCAGCTGAAAACGACTTGGTGAATGCCGAGATTGTGCCTGTGTCTTCAGGAACACGGAAAACCAGCGCGGGTTTTGCTTGGGCGGTGTTTGATGAGGCAACCAAGCTCCCCGCCGCTCTGCCCGAACCAAGCGGCGAATCCGTGACCGCGAGCATGAACCGCATGGCCGCCGCTCCGTTGCCCGGTTACTCTGCGACCACCGTGCGCAACTGGGATGCGCTGGATCTTCTCGGGGCTTCCCGCACGAAACTCATATCCGCAGGCCAGGCCGGGCTCATCGAGGTCGCGGCAGCGGATCGCGGTTTCCACGACCTCGCCTCCCGCAGTGCGGGAATCGCCGTGGACGTCGCAAAAGGCGGGTTGGCGATCGATCTCTCGCGATTGTTCAGCAATCCCACCACACTGCCGGCGGATTATGCGAACCGCCACATCTACTCCGGTGCGGACACCCCGCTTGTGCCGGCACCCGATCGTTTTCCGGGAGCCAATCCGTTCCCGAGTCCGGATCCTTCGTGGCGCTTGCTGCATTCCCACTACCGGCTCTATGACAAGGTGACCGGAGGCTTGGCCAAACCCACGCTTGCCACCTCCAACGCCGCCCGCCCACCTGCGGGAACCGAGCCGGCGATTGCGGGAAAACATCCGTTTTTCCACAGCCAGCAAATCGCGCCGGTCATCGCCAAAGCGCAGTTTGTGTTCAGCCTCAGTTTCGGATGGCATAGCTCTCTAACAGCCAATGCAAAGGACGGCAACGATGCGCTTCCCGACTCCAATCCCAACAAGGATCACTTTGTCACCTGGTTGGTTGTCGATCCGGTGATCACACTTTGGAATCCATACAATGTTAGCCTCCGCTTCACTGGCGGCCGCATCGATCTCTACCGCGTTCCACTTACATTCCAGATCCATAAGAACGGGCAGAAAATCAGTTCCGAATACACCCATCTTGCCAATTGTTTCCTGTCCGGAACTTCATTCACCGACCGCAAGGACACCTTCTATCGTCTCAATCTGCTGCCTGAAGTGGGATCCAATGAAATCATCCTGGCTCCCGGCGAACACAAGGTCCTGACCGCCTCCAATCATGTGAAGAATTTCAACAACGAGTTTTCCAAGGTCGGCTTGAACCTTCGTCCTGGATTTCAACCACCCGCCGGAAACTCAAGCAACCCGGCCGTCGGTGGCGTATCAACGGTCAGCGTCTGCGTCTCATCCACCGGTGCGAACAGCGGTCAGCAGTATGGCAAATCCGTCCGCACGGTGGCGGTGAAGCCGGGTGATGTCCTCCAAGTGGAGGTGAAGCCCGGCCGTGCGGCGGTGGACAAGCCCACCGAGACAGGCGGACGTGAGGTTTCCGGATTCCTCAAATACTACATCGGTCCTCCGAACGCCCAACAACTCGTCGGCGGCATCGAGCTCGATTACGGCAATCAGGAAGCGGAGTATCTCCCTTTGTTTCCGAAGGAGGACCTTCCGTCGGTGGTGGTCAGCAATGCCATTCCCAAGAAAGTCAAAGCCGACGACTATCAGGGGAGCAGCCCTCCGGTGGCCGTGCGTTTCAAGGAACCATTCCTGATTTCCACGTTCCAATTGAAAACCGAGCGCGACTCGAAATTTGCATCGAGAGGCTGGATCGATAACTCGCCGGTCAATCTCTTCGCTTCCGAAGGCATCGATCAGAAGGAACCATGGTCCGCCCACCAGTTCGAACTGCAGTGGGAAGCCATGACCGATTGGAGTTCCAGCCCGACTGTGGAAATCGCCAACAACACGGATCGCGGCTATGGAGGATCCGGGATCTTCGCGCAAAGCGGGGTCGAGTTTGCCACCCACAGTGGCGTGCCCTTGGCCCCCGCATACTCGCTGGCGCAGTTGCGGCATGCCCCGCTCAATACCGGTGGCCAATTGCCGCTCACTTCCCAAGTCGTCGCGAACTCGTTCGCGCCCCAGGTGATGGATCCGGCCGTGATCCGCAGCACCGCCGACAAACGGACATTTCTCGATCACTCATATCATGCAAACTCCGCGTTGTTCGATGCCTGCTTTTTCTCCAGCCTCGCCGATCCGGGTGGCCTGCTCGAACCGGCAGGGACCGTGCGTGAGTCGATCGCCAAACTGTTTGACGAAGGCAACCCCCTTCCCAACCCGCGCCTCCTGCCCCATCATGGATCGCAGAGCACGCAGCAAATCGCCGATTCACTCACCGCTCCGGATGGCTATCTCAAAAGCGCCGCCCACCTACTCATCGACTCGCCGCTCAATATCAACTGCACCCGGGTCGATGTCTGGGAAGCATTTCTCAGCAGCACCTTCGGCGCGGATGTGCCGCGCATCGAGGCTGGCAAGGTGGTCTCCATCGCAGGTGAGGATACCGGTGTGGCCCGCCACCTGCCGAGCAATGGCTCCGCCTTCGAGTCCAATGCCGATGCGCCCGGCCAGGACCTGGCCAAGTGGAACGGTCACCGCCGCCTCACCCCGCAGCAGATCCGCCGCCTGGCCGAGGAAATCGTGAAGGAAATCCAAGCCCGCGGCCCATTCCAATCGCTCGGAGAATTCGTCAACCGCCGACCCGGCAACGATGACCTTGCCCAAAATGGAACCCTGCAGGCAGCCATCGAGCGTGCGGAAATCAACAAGCCCACGCTCGATCCGGCTTTCTCCATTGGCAAGGGCAACACGGCCGACGGCGCACCCGGCGTCCTCACCCAGGCCGACTTGCTGACGCCCATTGCGCCGGTGCTCACCGCCCGTGGCGACACCTTCCGAATCCGCGCCTACGGCGAGGCAGGCCCGCAAAACGGCCCCAAAGTCAAAGCCTGGTGCGAGGCGATCGTGCAGCGGGTCCCGGAATATCTCGATCCTGTGGATGAGGCCTGGAAGCCACCTGCCAGCCTTGCCAACCAACGATTCGGCCGACGTTACGAAGTGCGCGCATTCCGCTGGTTGTCCCCATCGGAAATCTAACAATTGATATAACAATTGATATCCATGAATCTCAAAACCCTCGCCCTTTTCCTATTCATTCCTGTTGCGCTAAGCGCCGCAGAGCCCACGCCGAAAATCCCCGCTTCGTTTTATGCATTCAACTATGTCCCAGGCCATGAATCGGTAAGCATTCGCACCGGCCCCGAGGGCTTCGAGGAACTCCGCCTGTCCAAGGCCAACATCGTGGGTCCGGTCAACGCGGTCACCGTGGAGGGCACCTTGATGATTCATTCCAAACCAGTGAGCGTGGAAGGCAAAACCACTCATCCGGTGATTGGCAGTGTCAAAATCCCGGCGGACCTCAGGCGCGCCCTCGTAGTTTTGTTCCCGGAGGCTAACAACCCGGCCACGCCTTACCGTTGCATCCTCCTCAACCATGATCTCAATGATTTCCCGCTCGGTGCCTACCGCATGATCAATGTGTCCCCCCACCCGGTTCGCGGATCCGTTGCCCGCCAATACGTCGAGGCGAAACCCGGCGGCATGGCGGATCTGGAACCCATGGGCGAGCCGGGGGCCATCGTTCCCGTGCGCTTCGAGTTTTTCGACAACGGGCGCTGGAACCTGCTTACCGAAACCCGCGCCGCCATCCGCAAGGACCGCCGCTGGCTGACCTGTGTCTATCAGGATCCGGTCACCGGCAGGATGAACATCCGCAGCATCCCGGATCGCACAAACGGAGTCTCCGCTGCCACAAACCAGGACGCCTCGTCCGATTGAAAAAACATAACTCCATGAAAGCCCTGATCGTGCCCGCTCCCGGCATGGGCAGAATTGCCCATAGACGGAAATCTCTGCCATGACCGAGCATTCAGCCTGAATCATCCTTTCAGGATAGGGACACCCTGAAGTCCTGGATTTTCGAAAAAACCCCAGCCTCATGAAAGCCGCCTTCGTTTTCCGCAAATTCCTCGCCGCCAGCTCGCTGCTCGCCGCCGCCAGCTCCGCTCATGGCCAATCCACTTGGAATCCAAGCACCGGTGGATCGTGGAACACCGCCGGCAACTGGACCGGCGGCATTCCCGACAGCAGCACCGCGTCCGCGACCTTTTCTCAAAACTTCACGGCATCCCCGATTGTTACCCTTAACAACGCGGCAGGCTTTACGATCAACCAGATCACCTATGATGATACAGGCGCTTCCGGAGATTCGACGTTGGCAATCAATGCCGGCACGGGAGGCAAACTCATCCTTGCCGGGACGACTCCGACCATTACCACATCCTCTCCGCTGTCCATCAGTGTTGCACTGGAGGGGGCAACGACTCTCCGAAAAGCCGGCTCCGGGACACTTTCACTCTCCGGAACAAATACTTACACGGGTGTAACCACCATTGCTCTCGGCACAGTGAATGTTTCCGGCGATCACTCCGCAGCCGATGGCGGTTGGTCGTTCCAGGATACTGGCGGAACTGTCAACTTCCAGTCTGGCTCAACGATAGCTGTTAGGGCAGGTGCGAATATCACCATGCTGAATGGCGGCAGTGCAAAGACATTGAATGTCGCTGGCACCGTCACCACCGCGAGCACCAGTCAATTGAACGTCAGGGGGGCGAGCACACTCACCCTCAACTCCGGTGCCTCGTGGACGCAAAATGGATCCATGACGATTCAATCCCAGGCCTCAATCACCAATGCAGTGATGTCAGTGAACACAGGTGCGAATTTCACGTATGCAAACACGGCGAACATCGTTCTGGCCAAGGCCACCGGATCTGGAAATGGCAGCGCTACCTTGAACCTCAGCGGCGGCACATTCACCACCACACGCGGGTTCACCAATACCGCTGCGGGGACCGGCACTGGCTCCACAAATCTCAACTTTTCCAATGGCGGCACCCTGAAGATATCCAACAATATCACTTCTTTGATCATTCAAGGATCCACCGCATTCAATGTGACAACCACCAATGCGGCTGGCGGCATCATCGACACCAACAGTTTCAACACAGCGATCGGCGTCGACATCTCGGGTGCGGGTGGCATGACGAAAGCGGGCGCCGGCACCCTGACACTTTCCGGCTCCAACACCTATACCGGTGCCACACTCGTCTCCGGCGGCACGCTGCTGGTCAACGGTTCGCTTGGCAACACCGCTGTCACCGTCGATCCCTTGGCCAGCATCGGAGGCACCGGAGCGATCAGTGGAAATCTCAGCCTCGCAGGAAATTCATTGTTTCAAGTTGTGGATATCAACGACCCGCTTGCCGTCGGCGGCACCATCAACTTCGGCAGCGGCTTCGGCATCGCCAACCTGCTCGGCATCGATTGGGATACCCTGGATCTCAACACTCCCTACACCCTGATTTCCACCACCCAGACCTTCGGCACCGGCGATATTGCCAACTTCGGCCTGGCGAATGCCGTGAATGTCGGCAGCTCCGGACGCCAAGCCTACTTTGTCAACGGCAGCCTGAACGTCTTCGTCATCCCCGAACCGCGCGCCGCGCTGCTTGGAGGCCTCGGGCTGCTCGCTCTGATGCGCCGCAGAAGGGTCGCTTGATTTTGTGCCGGCGCTCAATGGCCGGGCCTTGGATGAGATGCATAACTACCGATGTTCATCCCGCATCCGGGCATTGGCAGAATTGCTCATAGATAACATCAACCACCAGATGTGAGGATCCAACGATAGCCGTTCTTCATGAAAAAAACCAAAACCCAGAAATTCAATCAAACAACCATTCCCATGAAGGCAAAATCATATCGTAAACCCACCGGCGTCAGTCGTCTCCTTCTGGCCAGCTTCATGCTCGCCACCGCCAACCCGGCACTTGCCCAGACCACCTATTATTGGGATGCGGATGCGGATACCACGATCGATACCGGTGGTGCAGGCATTTGGGACATCACTTCATCCTTGTGGCGCAGCGGCAGTGACATCGGTGCCCTCTCGCTATGGCCCAATACAGATCCTGCAGTGGACACCGCGCAGTTTGCCGGAACGGCTGGCACCATTGCACTCAACAGCGACTCCGCGAACCTCAACTTCTCCCGCATCGTCTTCGCCACGACGGGCTATGAAATTGCGGCGCCTGCCAGCGGCACGGCCACGCTCAACGTGTCCGGTGCCTCACCGGCTCGCATCACCACCAACGCAAGCGTCAGCGCAACCATCTCCGCCGGCATCAGTGGAGCCTCGACCATCACCCTCAACAAAGCCGGTGCCGGAACCCTGACACTCTCCGGAGCCAATACTCTAACAGGTCCCATCACCGTTGCTGCCAGCGATACGAGCGGCGGCATTTTGAATATCTCCGGAGATCAATCCGCTGCCACTGGCGGTTACACCATCAGTGGGACTTCGACCGTCAATTTCCAGGCTGGATCGACGATCGCGGTGGCAGCCGGAAAGAGTATCGCCCTGAGCAATTCCGCCGGTACCCATGCATTGAATGTGGCGGGCACAGTCACCTCCGCAGGGTCCCTGAATGTCAGGGGCAGGAGCACCCTCAACATCAATTCGGGAGCGAATTGGACACAGAGCGGCACCATGGCTGTCCAGCCACTGAACACATCCTTCGCTGCGGCAATGAATGTGCCCAGCGGGGGCAACTTTACCTACAACGGAACGGCGAATATCATTTTGGCGAAAAGCAATAACGCCACGAATAACGGAGCGGCTACCATCACAATCAGCGGCGGCACTTTCACCACCGGAAAAGGCTTCGATAACAGCTCCGTAACCGCCATCACCACGAGCAGCACCACACTCAATTTCTCCAACGGCGGCACATTGAAACTCTCTGCCAACATCAATCCGCTGATCATCCAGGGAAGCACCACCTTCCTCGTGAGAACCAACAATGCTGCCGGCGGCGTCATCGATACCAACGGAAACGATGCCACGATCCCCGTGGCGATTTCGGGCGTCGGCGGCATCACCAAGGCCGGTGCAGGCACACTCACGCTCTCCGCCGCCAACACTTACGCAGGAAACACCACCGTAACCGGCGGCACGCTCGTCCTCGGGGCGGACAATATCAGCAACGATGCGTCCAGAGTCACCCTTGGCAGCGCGGGAATCCTCAAGTTGGACTACGCCGGCACCGACACCGTCCAAAGACTCTATGTCAACGGCAACCGCATGCCCAACGGCGTCTATGGCTACGATTCCGTCGATTCCATCGCGCAAAGTATCAACTCCTACTTCGAGGCCACCGGCACTGGCACCCTCACTGTCTCCGACACCGTCGCGCCGACACTCGCCCCCGCCAACATCGTGGACGACAAGGCGGGCGGACCGGTCGTGGCGAATACCCTCGTCAACTATACTGTTACCTTCAGCGAGGAAATGAACGCCTCAACTATCAGTGCCGCTGATTTCGGCAACACGGGCACCGCTACCTTCACCATCGGCACGGTGACGCAAGTATCGCCATCCGCGTTCCTCGTTCCCGTCACGCCCACCAGTGCCGGCACGCTGCAACTCAGCGTTCTCGCTGCCGCCGACATTCAGGACTTTGTCAACAACCCGCTCGACACCACGTCCGCCATTGCCGACGACACGACCCTCACGGTGAATGCGCCAGCGTCTGGTTACGCCACCTGGTCAGGCGGTGCGCCCGCTGATGGGGATGCCAATAATGACGGCGTGGAAAATGCCGTCGCCTGGGCACTCGGCGCGGCCGATCCTGCCGAGAACGCCATCGGCCTCCTGCCGACCTTGGATAACACGAGCGATCCGAACTACCTCATTTTCACCTTCCAGCGCAGTGATCTGGCGAAGACCGACCCGAATACCTCGATCACGGTGGAATACGACGACAACCTCAGCGGCTGGACCACCGCCGTGGATGATAACAACAACGTTGAAATCGAAGAAACCGATGGCAGCCCGAAGGACACCGTGATTGTCAAACTCAAGCGCTCCACCCTCGGTGCCAGCGGCAATCTCTTCGTCAGGGCCAACGTGGTGGTGACACCATAGCCACATGGGCAAGGTTTTCATTCCAGTTCGCCTTCGACGACCACGACGTTCCCGTCACCCTTCTCTGCGCTTCACGAGTGACGGCACTTTCAGTTTCATCATTGCGATTCCGCTCCTCCGCCCGGAGATAGTCCGCGGCGCATTGCCTTGTAGTCTTCCGCCGCGTCCCACACCGCAAACCACTGCCCATGCGCCTGCCCCGTTGCTCCGCCCTTGCGATGTTCATGCTTTTGCTGGTCGCACGCGCCACCGGTGCCGATGCGCTCGACGCCGGTTTCGCCGCACCGCCTCCGGTCGCCCGACCCCTCGTTTGGTGGCATTGGATCAATGGCAACGTGACCAAGCACGGCATCGAAGCCGACCTCGCCGACATGAAGCGTGTCGGGATCGCTGGCGTGCAGATGTTCGACGCGAGCATCTACCTTCCGCCCGGTCCCGTCCGCTACGGCACCGATCTGTGGCACGATCACGTGCAGCACGCGATCGCCACGGCGGACAAACTCGGGCTGGAGTTTCACCTCATGAACACGACCGGCTGGTCCGCTAGCGGCGGTCCCTGGGTCACGCCCGAGCGTTCGATGAAAAAGCTCGTGTGGAGCGAAACAGCAGCGACCGGCGGCGCCGCGCTCACGCTCGCCGTGCCGCCGCCGAAGATCGCGCCGCTGAAATTCCGCACCCCGCCCGCGAGGAAAATGGAAAATTTTTTCCGCGATATCGTCGTGCTGGCGGTTCCGGCCGAATCGACCCGCCGCACTCCCGACTGGGAATTCAAGACCAAGCTCAAGGAGAAGACGCTCACCGCTGCGCCGCTCGACACGGATGCCACGGGCTGCATTCCCCGCGCCCAAGTGATCGACCTCACGGCTGACTTCGATGCAGCCACCGGCACGTTGCGCGCCATGCTCCCCGCCGGCGAGTGGACGATCTTACGTTTCGGATTTACCTCGACAAGTTCGACGAACCATCCCGCCGTGCCCGAGGGCCACGGCCTCGAGATCGACAAAATGGACGCCGCCGCCGTCTCGTTTTACTTTGATCAGGCGCTCGGCCGCATCCTGCGCGAGGCCGGCCCGCGCGTGGGCCGCACGCTCAAGGGACTGCTTTTCGACAGCTTTGAGGGCGGCCCGCAAACCTGGACCGACACGTTTCCCGCCCAGTTTCGCGCGCTGAAGGGTTACGATTTCGTGCCGCTGCTGCCCGTGCTTACGGGTCGCGTGGTGGAAAGCCCGTCGTTCACCGAGGCGGCGCTCCGCGATTTCCGCAGCGCGGTCGAGGAACTCATCGCGAAAAACTATTTCGGCACCATGCAACGCCGTGCTGGCGAACACGGGATGGTCATCCACGCCGAGGCGCAGGGCGGCCCTCTGAATCCCGTTTCGGCGAACGAGTATGTCGATGTGCCGATGAACGAATTCTGGATGCCTGATACCGCGCCGCGTTTTACGCGGATCAAGCTCGTCGCTTCCGTTGCCAATGTCCTTGGCCGCCCGCTCCTCGCCGCCGAGGCGTTTACCGCCAAGCCCGAAGACGGGCGCTGGCTTGCGACTCCCGCCACGCTCAAAGATCCGGGCGACTACGCGTGGACGGTCGGCGTCAACCGCTTCATCCTCCACCACTGCGTGCACCAACCCACCGACGACGGCCCCGGCTTCTCGCTCGGCCGCTACGGCACGCACTTCGGCCGTCTCAACACGTGGTGGCCGCTCGCAGGTGCTTGGATCGACTATGTGGCGCGCGGGCAGTTTCTCCTGCAACAGGGCCGCACCGTTGCCGACATCGCGTTCCTCCACAACGAGGACCACGGCTACGCCTACCCCGCCGGCATGGTGACTACGCCGGCCGGATACGATTTCGACATCGTCTACCCACGCCACCTCGCCGCAATGACGTGGAGCGATGGCGCACTCACGCTCCCGACCGGTCCTGCCTATCGTGTGCTCATGCTCCCGGAAAACTGGGCCGCCGATCTGGCTACGCTGCGCAAGCTCCGCGACTTAGCCCGCGCCGGTGCGCCGATCTACGGTCACGCGCCCCTCGTTCCCGCCGGTGTGCGCGATTACGAGGCGCGCCATGAATTCACGGCGCTCGTGCGCGAGCTGTGGGAAACTCCCCGCCCGCTGGTCCGGCGCGCCGCCCTGCCCGCTGCGCTCGGTGAAATCGGTCTCGCCCCCGACGTGATGCTGCCACCCGCGCCAACGGGAGGCGAACTTCGCTACATTCACCGCCGCACGCCCGACGCCGAAATCTACTTTGTCTTCAACCACTCGGATCGCGAAGTCGCGGGCGACTTCATCTTTCGCACGACCGGCCGGCAGCCCGAACTTTGGAACGCCGTCACTGGCGCGCAGGCCGATTCCCCCGGCTATCGTGCGACGGCCACGAGCACCACGGTGCCGCTCCAGCTTGAGCCCCGCGGCTCCATGTTTGTGATTTTCCGTCGCCCGCTTCTGACCCCGCAGACCGATGCACCCAAGACGACCCTGACCGCGACTCTGCCGATCGCCGGACCGTGGCGCATCGCGTTCCACGACGGTCGCGGCGCACCGCCCAACGCGACCTTCGCGACCCTCGCCTCGTGGACGGAGTACGAAAACCCCGGCATCAAGTTCTACTCCGGCACCGCCACCTACCGCACGAGTTTCACCACCCAACTCCGCGCCGGGGCCACCGCCACACTCGACCTCGGCACGGTCGCCGATCTCGCCGAGGTCCGGCTTAACGGAGCACTCATCGGCACGCTCTGGCAGCCGCCGTTTCGCGCCGAGGTTACGCGCCACCTGCGTGCCGGCGACAACACCCTCGAGGTCCGCGTGGCCAACCGCTGGATCAACCGCGTGATTGGCGACGAGTCACTGCCCACCGATCTCACCTATCAGCCCGAGGGCACGAACAAATTCACCGACGGAAGGCTCAAAAAACTCCCGGCCTGGCTATACGACCGCAAGCGCCTCTCCGAGCGCACGCGCCACAGTTTCACCACTTGGAAACACTACGAGGCAAAATCTCCGCTCGTCCCCTCCGGTTTGCTGGGCCCCGTCAAGATCGATTGGCGAGTGCCAGCACCGTAGTGCACGCCATCACAACTTTTTCTCCCCAAGCCAAATCGCCAAACCCGATGAACTCCAAACCATCCTTCACTTCCTCTTGGCCACATGGAACGTGTATTTCCTTCCGACGTGTTGTTTTGAGTCTGTGCGCGCCCCTGCTCCTCGCCACGCTGTCCGCCCAACCGCTCGCCAACGACCGCTATTCCGTCGCGCCCGCGGCTGACGGTGCCGTGCAACTCACCGCCAAGGATGCTGGCGCATTTACCTTCCGCGGCGACTTCGTGGTGCTCATGGCAAGTGCCGATCCGAAGCCCGCGATGCGGCCGGGCAACATCCCACGCGTCGCCTACAACCTCGTCACGTGGCAAACTCCGGCGAAAATGGGCGGTGCCGCACTCAAGTCCGTGAAACGATCCACCGCGCAGGCTGGCGATGGCTTCGACGACCGGATTCTCGATGGCGACACCCAGAAGCGCACCGCCGACGTCTTCGCCGCCGCGCCGAGCACGCAGGTCCGCGCCACTGCCGTCACGCGCGACGGCGAGGCGCTCCGTTTCGCCTTCGCCGACCACGCCGACTTCACGCTCGCCGCCACGCTCACCTTGCCGCCCGGCGACGCCGAGCCCGTGCTCGCGTTCACGCTCACGCCCAAACGCGCCGCCTGGTTCTCCGTCGGCTACACCGGCGCGCCCGCGTTCGCCGCCGCCGGACTCGCCGAAAGCTGGCAGCCCTTCATCTGGCAGGGAAAACGTTTTCCTGACCGTTCCTATCTCACGGCGGCCTTCCAGTGCTCACTTCCCGCCACGTTTGTGCGCCAAGGCAAGGTCACCCTCGGCGTGGTGGCGGATGCCGACGAATTGCCCTTCTCACCGCTCCCTCTGCTCGACAACAGCCGCTTCGGCGTCGCCCTGCGCAACCCCGCGGGCGAGGCGCAGCCGATGGTCTTCGCCCCGATGCTCGGCGGTGCCGAATCGAAACGCGCGCCCGGCCAGGCCTTCACGTTCAAGGTCCGCCTCTTCGCCGGTGCGGGCGACGTCACGCAGGCCTACGAATCGCTTGCCCGCCGGCTCTACGGTTTCCGCGACCACCGCCGCAACGCCATCGCTTCGCTCAACGAGACCTTGGACAACATGATCGACTACGGGATGAGCCACTACAGTTGGTTCATCGAGGATCTGAAAGGCTGCGCCTACTCGACCGACGTTCCCGGAGCGGTGAAGAACGTTTCCTCGCTCAATCCCCTCAACCTCGCGCTCATCACCGACGACGAAGAGATCTTTCAAAAACGCGCCTATCCGATCGTCGAATACATGCTCTCGCGCGAAAAATTCCTCTTCTCGCTCGACCCGAAACAAAAAATCCAAAGCCCCTCGCGCGCCATGCTCGGCCCCTGCGCGCCGGTCAGCGAACTCGCCACGCTTTACGGCATCACCCACGGCGCCTCGCCCGTTCTCCGCCAGCTCGCCGAGCGCATGCTTGGAAAAAACCGCACGCTCAACCTCGACGACGTCGCCGAGGGTGACACGTGGCCCAACCAGCTCGCACTTTATCGCGGGACCGGTGAAGCCCGTTTTCTCACCGCCGCCCGCCGCGGCGCCGACGCTTACCTCCAGGAGCTGGCGGCCTCGCCCAGCACCGACTTCACCGCGCCGGGTCTCTTCTTTTGGACCGGGTTTGCGCCGAAGTGGATCGATTTGCTCCAACTTTACGAAGCGACCAACGACCGCCGTTACCTGGATGCCGCGCGTCAAGGCGCCCGCCAATATACGATGTTCACATGGATGGCACCGCGCATCCCCGATACCGACGTCACCGTCAACCCCGGCGGCAAGGCCCCGGTTTACTGGTATTTGAAAAGCAAGGGCCACACGCCCATTACTGCTCCCGAAGAACGCGTGCCCGCGTGGCGACTTTCCGAAATCGGCCTCACGCCCGAATCTTCGAGCACGATGTCGGGGCACCGCGCCATCTTCATGGCCAACTACGCGCCCTGGATGCTCCGCATCGCCGCACTCACCGGCGACAAGCTGCTCCACGATGTCGCGCGCTCGGCCGTCGTCGGGCGTTATCGCAATTTCCCCGGCTACCACATCAACACCGCGCGCACCACGATCTACGAACGCGCCGATTATCCGATGCGCAAACACAAGGCGCTCAGCGTGAATTCATTTCACTACAATCACATCTGGCCGCACATGAGCATCCTCGTCGATTTCCTCGTCACCGACGCGTTTGCGCGGTCCGGCGGCAAGATCGATTTCCCCGCGCACTACATCGAGGGCTATGCCTACCTGCAGAGCAAATTCTACGGCGACCGCCCCGGAAAATTCTTCGACCGCGACGACGCCGTGCTCTGGATGCCGCGCCGCTTGATCAAGAGCAGCTCCGTCGAAATCAACACCCTCGTCGCCCGTGGCCGCGACCGCCTCTACCTCGCGTTCACCAACCAATCCACCGAGCCCGTCACCACCGAGATCGCGCTCAACGCCGCGATCCTGCCGCAACTCGCCGGTCAGACCTACCCCACGCGCGTCCTCGGCGATGGCTCCGTCACGACGCTGCGCGATGGCCGACTCACCGTCACCGTGCCGCCGATGGGGCTCACCGCCGTCGAGGTCGAGGGCCTCGTCGTCACGCCGAAATTCCAAGACCGCCTTGTCGGCGCACGTGCCGCCGATGCGTGGAAGCGCGACCACGTCGAACTGCCCTTCGGCGGCACCCACGCGATGATCCTCAACTTCGGCCCCGCCGCGACCACCGCCTTCGTCTATCTCCAGGCCGACGACTCGAAGTTCAAATCCGTCACGCTCAGCTACACCGTCGGCGCGCAAAAGGCGACGCTCACCGACGCGAGTTACCCCTTCGAATTCACCATCCCCGTGCCCGCCGCCGCGACCGCCTTCAATTTCGAAGTGCAGGCCGTCACGCTCGCCGGTGAAAAACAATCCTCCGGCCCCGCCGCGCTGGATCGTTGAGGTCGGGATTGTTTTGACCTCAAGGTTAAGCCTTGAAATGAAAATGACTCTGGTAGTCACGGCTCATTGAACCACTGATTACGCTGATTTTTACGGATCTCACTGAAAGAGATGGTTGGTATTTTGCTCACCTTTTGGGTGAAGAAGACCTGCCTGCCAAAGCTCTTCAAAATCAGTTCAATCAGTGAAATCAGTGGTTCCCCTCTTCCTTTTAGGTAGAGAAGCCAGGCTTCAAACAGCAAACAAAGCGCGGGAATGTCGAAGGATGGTTCGTCGATCACGAGCCCGCGACGGTGGCGGCAAGGCGCACAAAAACCCTGCCGGATGGACCTGCGGGGACCATGGCATTGTTTTGATGGAGCTTACCGCCGGGCAGCGGGGTGATGAGAAATTCGACGCCATTGATGGTGGCGGAGGCAGCCGGGATTTCGACATTCGTCCACCATGGTTTTTTTCGTCTCCAATGATTTGATCTGTTTTATTTGTTGGCCAAATGGCCGGAAATGACCTGTAGTCCAGTGCTCTTATGAACATCGAACAGATTCATCGCATGCAGAGCGACTTTGATTCGCTGGCTCAAACCCTGCCGAATGACGACAGGATCGAATTTTGGTTCGCCCGCGATCTTCAGGAACCTCTCGGCTATGCCCGTTGGGAAAACTTCATGACTGCCATTCAGCGGGCCATTGAGTCTTGTGAGACAACGGGTTACAAATCTGAACATCATTTTCGTGGCGTCACGAAATTGATCACCCACGGCAAGGGCGGGCAACGCGAAATCGAGGACTTCATGCTGACCCGCTATGCCTGCTACCTGATCGCCCAGAACGGAGACCCCAGGAAGGAGGCGATCGCCTTCGCCCAAAGCTACTTTGCCCTCCAAACGCGAAAACAAGAACTCATTGAGGAACGCATCCGCCTCCTTGGCAGGTTGGAGGCCCGGGACAAACTCCGGGCCTCCGAAAAAGCCCTCTCGGACAACATCTTCGAGCGTGGGGTGGACGAAGATGGATTCGCTCGAATCCGATCCAAAGGAGATGCCGCCTTGTTCGGCGGCCACACAACCCAGATGATGAAGGCGAAATTCGGCATCGTTCAATCGCGCCCTTTGGCCGACTTCCTCCCAACCCTGACTATTGCGGCCAAAAACCTCGCCACCGAAATGACCAACCACAACGTGCGG
>JALOTR010000348.1 GCA_025457805.1 Akkermansiaceae bacterium
CCCCCCCCGACACCGGATGCGCACCATCTATCGAAATCTCCGCAACAGACTCCTCCATCACTGGCGGTTGTTCTGCTTGGCGCGGTCCGGTCCGAGTGGCATGGGCCGGCTTGCGGCGCGCCTCGTTTCCCGCAAGCTCCCTCCCTATCACCAGATGGCGTGGTTGGCGGATCTCACGGATCGTGGCTTCATCGCCCCCGGTGCGAGCGTCCATCATCCGGAGTTGCGTCTCGGCAAGCATGTGTATCTCGGCAAAGACAATGTGATATCCCAAGGGCACGAGGGTGGGCCCATCGAACTTGCGGATGGAGTGCATGTTTATGGTGACACCTTCATGGATACCGGCTCCGGAGCACGGATCCTCGTCGGCGAACACACCCACATCCAGCCGGGCTGTCACCTTCACGCATATCTATCGGATATTCGGATTGGCAGCCGCGTGGAAATCGCGCCGCGCTGCGGATTCTACAGTTATGACCATGGCATGGCCCCGGGGACTCCCATCATGGATCAGCCCCTCAAGAGCAAGGGCCCCATCGTCATCGGTGACGGAGCCTGGATCGGCTATGGCGCCACCATTTTGCAGGGCGTGAGCATCGGCGAAGGAGCTGTCATCGCCGCCGGTGCCGTGGTGGTTCGCGACATTCCCGCCCATGCCATCGCCGCCGGAGTTCCCGCCCGCGTCGTGGGCTCCCGCAACGCCATCGAGGAAATGCCCCACGAAGACAAAATCACACCCATCTCACCCACCGGGACCTCCCGGGAAATCGAAACCATCAGAAAATTCAAACCATGAAAGCAGTCATCCTTGCCGGCGGATTCGGAACCCGCATCAGTGAAGAAAGTTCCGTGCGCCCCAAGCCGATGATTGAAATCGGCAACCGTCCCATCCTTTGGCACATCATGAAGATCTACTCCGCCCATGGCATCAATGACTTTGTCATCTGCTGCGGATACAAGGGAAACATGATCAAGGACTTCTTCGCAAACTATCATCTTCACACCGCGGATGTCACTTATGATCTCAAGACCCGCGAGACCGTTTTCCATCGTTGCGATGCCGAGCCATGGCGCGTCACCTGCGTCGATACCGGCGAGAAAACCATGACCGGCGGCCGCCTCAAGCGCGCCCTCGATTACGTTGGCGGAGAAACTTTCTGCCTCACCTATGGCGACGGTGTCAGCAATATTGATATCACCGCCTCAATCGCTTGGCACAAGGCGCACGGCAAGCTTGCCACCCTCTCCGCCGTGCAATCGCCCGGCCGTTATGGTGCCTTCACCCTCGGGGCAGACAGCGGCAGCGTCGAGTCCTTCCGCGAGAAACCCAAAGGCGATGGTGCCTGGGTGAATGGTGGATTCTTCGTGCTGGAACCCGGTGTGGGCGAATACATCGAAGAGGATCTAACGGTTTGGGAGCGCGAGCCGATGGAGAATCTCGCCAAGGAAGGTCAACTCCAGGCATGGCGTCACGATGACTTCTGGCAATCCATGGATACCCTGCGCGACAAGATGTATCTCGAAGAGTTGTGGGCCGAAGAGAACCCGCCTTGGAAAATCTGGGACAAACGCTGAACCGCCCCTACCTCACCTTTACATATGAATTCTGATTTCTGGAAAAACCGCCGCGTCTTCCTTACGGGCCACACCGGCTTCAAGGGCTCCTGGACCTCGCTCTGGCTCCAATCGATGGGCGCGGAGCTTACGGGTTACTCGCTTGCTCCCAATACCGAACCCGCACTCTTCGATGTTGCCGGTGTCGCAAACGGCATGACTTCGATCATCGGTGATATCTGCGATCTGAAATCACTCTCTGCCGCGATGCAAGCCGCCCGCCCGGAAGTGGTCATCCACATGGCTGCACAACCACTCGTCCGCGAATCCTATGCAGACCCTGTCGGCACCTATGCCTCCAACGTCATGGGCACGGTCAATGTGCTGGAGTCCGTCCGCCAAACCCCCGGCGTGCGCTCGGTGGTGGTGGTCACTTCAGACAAATGTTATCTCAACCGCGAATGGCATTGGGCCTACCGTGAAGACTCCGAACTGGGCGGGGAAGATCCCTACAGCAACAGCAAGGCCTGCTCGGAACTTGTCGCGTATTCCTATCGGAAATCCTTCTTTCATCCCGCGAAGTATGCGGAGCATGGAGTCGCACTCGCCACCGGCCGCGCCGGCAACGTGATCGGCGGCGGCGATTGGGCGAAAGATCGCCTCGTTCCCGATGCGCTTGCGGCTCTCAAGGCGGGCAATCCGCTCGTCCTCCGCCACCCGCACGCTACCCGCCCGTGGCAGCATGTGCTTGAACCGATTTATGGTTACCTCGCTCTTGCCGAGTCCCTCGCCACCGAAGGAGCCGACCATGCAGAAGCATGGAACTTCGGCCCCTACGAATTCAGCGACAGGACCGTCGGCTGGATCGTGGATAAACTCTGCGATCTCTGGGGCCTAGCAGTTCCCAAACAGCAGGACACCGGTCCGATCCCCCATGAAGCCGGTTACTTGAAAGTGGATTCCTCAAAGGCACGCGCCGTGCTTGGTTGGGCTCCCAAACTTGATCTCGATACCACCTTGCGCTGGATTGTGGAATGGACCCGCGTCCATCACACCGGCGGCGATGCCCGCGCTGAAACACTCTCCCAGATCCAACGCTTCATGGACTTGCCACACTGGCAGCCGTCCTCCGCCTGTTAGACTCTCCTCATCACCACACCCTCCCGTCACCCGATGCACACCCCAGAATGCCGTTTTTGCAACACCCCGCTCACGCACGTCCTGTGCGATCTGCGGATGTCTCCTCTTTCGAATTCCTATCAGAAGTTCGAGGACGTTCACCTCGGTGAGAAATTCTATCCACTCAAAGTTTGGGTCTGCGATCAATGCTTCCTTGCCCAGCTTGAGGAGTATGAATCGCCGGACGCGATCTTCTCGGATTATCTCTACTTCTCCAGTTTCTCCACCAGTTGGGTCGAACATGCACGCCGTTATTGCGACATGATGACCGAGCGGTTCAGTTTCGATGAAACTTCGCAAGTCGTCGAAATCGCTTCGAACGATGGTTATCTCCTCCAGCACTTCAAGTCCAAGGGCATTCCAGTCCTCGGCGTGGAGCCCGCTGCGAACGTGGCGGAAGTCGCCTGGAAGGAACGCGAAATTCCCAGTGTGGTGAAATTCTTCGGTGTGGAAACCGCCAAGGGCCTCGTTGCCGACGGACAGGCTGCCGATCTTCTGTTAGGTTGCAACGTTTTGGCCCACGTGCCGGACATCAATGACTTTGTCGGCGGCCTCAAGGTGGCCCTCAAGTCCACCGGAGTGATCACTTTCGAGTTCCCTCACCTCTATCGCCTCATCGAGCAGAACCAGTTCGATACCGTCTATCACGAGCATTTCGGTTATCTATCGTTCCTCGCCGTCGAGAAAATCTTCGCCCATCACGGACTCACCTTGTTCGATGTCGAAGAGTTGCCGACCCACGGTGGATCCCTGCGGATTTTCGCCCGCCACACGGAAGATGCCGGTGAACTCCGTGCGACCACTCCCCGTGTCGATGCCATGCGCAAGCAGGAAACCGACTTCGGACTCACCCAGATGGGAACCTACACCGCATTCGACGAGAAGGTGAAAGCCACCAAACGGAAGTTGTTGAAATTCCTTATCGAGGCCAAGGAAGCCGGCAAGACGGTCGTTGGCTACGGCGCGGCTGCCAAGGGCGTGACCCTGGTCAACTACTGCGGCGTGGGAACCGACCTCATCGACTACGTGGTGGACAAGAGTCCTTACAAACAAAACCGCTTCATGCCCGGAGTCCGCATTCCCATCCATGCGCCGGAGAAAATCTTCGAAACCAAGCCCGATTACGTGCTCATCCTGCCATGGAACATCCGCCACGAAGTGAAGGAACAAATGGCCGCCATCCAGGAATGGGGTGGCAAGTTCGTGGTGCCGATCCCGGAAGTGACCGTGCTCGATTGATCGGTCCACATTCTTTCCGCTGATGTCCACAGACTCCACATTCACCGGTGCGCAGATGCATGCCCTGGCAGCGGATCTCTATCCGTTTTGCCGGAGCATCACCGGCGATGGGGTGCGTGCGACGTTCCGGCGTTTGGCGGCGGAGATTCCATTGGAGATTCACGAAGTTCCCAGCGGCACGCCGGTCTTTGATTGGAACGTGCCGGAGGAATGGAACATCCGCAGCGCTTGGATCAAGGATCCACAGGGGAAAGTGGTTGTCGATTTTGCCGATCACAACCTGCATGTGCTCGGTTACAGCGTTCCGGTTTCAGCAACGATGCCTCTCGCGGAACTCAAGCCTCATTTGTTCAGTTTGCCGGATCAGCCGGATCTCATTCCCTATCGCACCAGTTATTACAAAAAGAACTGGGGCTTCTGTGTGCCCCATCGATTGGTCGATTCGCTGCAGGATGGCGACTACGAGGTTTTCATCGATGCGGATCACAATGCGGATGGGCATCTCACTTATGCCGAGCATTTCATTCAGGGCGCAACCGAT
>JALOTR010000349.1 GCA_025457805.1 Akkermansiaceae bacterium
AATGCTGAAAAGCTGAGATGATTGGAGTCGATGCGAATGAGATGGATCAATAAGTGAGAATGGAGTGCACCGCGTGAGGAGCCAATTTGGAACGCCCTTGAAGGAACCCAAGCTCGATGAGCACGGAGATGCCGATCAGGTTGGCACCCAGTTCATCCAACAATTTCACCGCAGCGGCCGCAGTGCCACCGGTAGCAAGCAGGTCATCCACTAACAGAACACTCTCACCGGGTTTCACCGCATCTTCATGCAGCTCGACGATGGACTCTCCATATTCGAGGGCATACGCGGTTTGGCGGGTTTTCCATGGCAGTTTGCCTTTTTTCCGAACGGGCACAAAGCCCACTCCAAGGCGATCCGCCACGGCTGCAGCGAAGATGAAACCGCGCGCATCGATGCCCACGATCTTGTCCACCTTGGTGCCGCCGATGGTTTCACAAATCAGCGAAACCGAGTGGCGGAACAATTTCCCATCGGCAAGAATGGGCGTGATATCCTTGAAGACGATCCCCGGTTTCGGGAAATCGACAACATCGCGGATGGCGGCGCGGAGGGAGTCGGTCGCTGACATGGTGGCCGCAGGCTAAGCGCCTGCGCGCCGGATTGGAAATGCGAATTCAGCCCGATGCCACGAAACGCATGAATTCCGCGAATGGATGCGCGCCGCCGGGGTCATGTGTCGAGCCGATGCTGCTCCGCGACGGTGCCGGCATTGGCGGGGGAAATCCCATGGTCCGCCGCAAAACGGGGCCAGTTGGCGACAGACTCCTTCACTTGTCCGATGATGTCTGCGGGATCGGAAATGTCGTGCTGTTTTCCAAGCTCCATCAGGTCCTTGTGCCGGATCGACGAGGCCTTGCCCTTGACTCTTGCCGCACGGAATCCGGACGCGAGCGGATAGGTGGCAAAGGTCAGATCATAGGCGGGAGCGAGTATCCAATCGCCTGCGGAGTCCATCAAAAATGCGTGATTCCGGCCATGATCATCATCGTTGGCAGCGATGATATTGAAGACGGCCCGCCGGAAAATTTCCTCCGCACTCCGATGATCTCGCGTCAGGCTGCGGCTGGTTTCGATCAAATCGGAGTATTCCAATCCTTCGCGGAGAGGCGTGTGGGTCAGACCGGAATAGGAATGCAGGTGGAGCCGATCCCCTTCAGCTGTCCTGTCAAAACGCCGGGAAAGGAAATGACATCTGCCGTCCGCTTCCACAATCCGTGTGTCGGCAACATCGATGCCCGCGCTCCGGGCCATTGCTGCGTAGGCAGCCTCGATGCGGCCTTCCTGCAGGACGGGCTCCAGGTCGAACTTCAGCAACCAGCCTCCGAATCCGGCAGGTGCGGGATCCTCCAGGCGGATCTCGGAGAAATCATCGGAAATCGCCAACAAGGCCTTGGGCTGGGCACCACCGGGGGAAATTCCGCTCCGGAACAAGGCAGAGAGCACCTCACCACTTTCGCCGCGAATCGCCTCGCGTGCAGCCTCGACCAAGCTGGAAAGCTCGGCCGCCATGCTGCTGTTGAAATCGTCCGGATCCATCGATGGCCGGAACGCGAGTGCTCCCATTTTCCGGTCTCCCTGGCAGGCGAGTTTGCGAAGCGCGGTTACCTTGCTCCACGGGATGCCCCTCGACTCGAAATGGCACTGCATCAAACGCTCGCCCCACCAATCGGGCAAGGTGTCCTGAAACAATCCATGCAGTCCCCCAAACTCTGGGGTGGGCGTGCTCACCGCGCCGCGGGTGGAATTTGGCAGGTAGATCGGCGAAAGCTCGCGCGGGCCTGTGGTCCATCCGGGATCGTATTCGAAAAACACGACGCCGCGTTCGTTCTGATAGAGCCGGCCTACCCGCTGCGCCGCGTTTCCGGCCCAATGCACCTCAAGCTCCATCGCCAGCTCCTTTCCGCTTGCGGCGTGGGGCGCGCTGACGTTCGGCGCGTTTGAGGGCTTCGATCGACTCGGCGGTCGTCGTATCGGCAAAAAGGTTGCGAATTTCCCCATCCACGCCGAGGGCAATGCTGATGTGGATCAGCCGCTGGAACGAACCCTGGCCCTTTGCTTCCATCAGTTTGAGGGTGGAAACAGCCACCCCGGAGCGCTCCGCCAGTTCCTCCTGAGTCCAGCCCTTGGCCAGCCGAAACGAGCGCAAGCGATGCCCCACATTCCGCGCAAGCGTCACCGGATTCCGCTGAGTAAAGGCCGATATTTTGTCCATCAGTGGCAATTTTAGCCTTTAACAGACAAAATGGCAACTCTTGAAATGCGAGGAACCCAATCCGCCATGCGCATCAGTCTTCAGTTCCCGGCTCGTTCTCGCTGCTGCCGGTTTTCATGAAGTGCTCCACCTTGGTGCGGGCTTCCGTAGGGAGGGTCTTGAGCCATCGGGTCACGGCCTCGGGATCGTAGTATTGCCAGTTGATCGCCAGATTCCTTTGAGCCCAGAGCTTGGCTTCGCCATCCGGAAGACTTTGCACCCATTGGCGGGCTGCGTCGGGGTCTTTGAGCATCCAATTCACGGCATGCAGGGATGGATTGGTGAGTTTGCTTGAAAAAGGGTCCCATTCCTTGTCTTCAACGGGTGACTCGTCGGCAATGAGATGCCGGATCGCTTCGCCCGTGAGTTCGGGATTCAAGTTGCGGAAATGATTTCGGCTGTGAGTGAGCAATCGGACCGCTTTCCAACGTTGGTCTTCCGGCAAGTTGGTCAAGCCCTTGCCCAACTCTTTGATTCGGTCCTGATCCCATGCGTTCAGAACAGTAAAAAAGTGTTCCGTGGATCCAGCGTCGAAATCTACCGAAGCTGCTTGTGTCAGCCAATCCGCAGGGCTGCTGATTTTCGCGGCGGCGGAGGAATCTTTGTCTAACGGAATGAAACTCTGCGCGATCTTTTTGTCTTCGTCCGAATCCAGTATCTGGATCAAGCCATCGAAATCCGCTCCTTCTTCCAGATTTCTGAAGATATTGGCAACAAGGTCGGCCCGCTGATCTTCGGAGATCTCGGTGTTTTTCATCAAGCGGAGAGCATCCGCAGGTTGCTGTCTGGCCAGTGCGGAAATGGCCGTGTTCCGAATGTGCCGGGCGTCATTGGATGTGAATCCCATTCCCTCCAGATCGGAGTTCCACCATTGAAGGGCGATGGAGGAGTCAATGGCATTGGAGGCGACGTGCACCAATTCTCTCTTCCATCGTTGTGGAAGCATCGCGAGATGTTCGAATAGTTTCAACCTCACTTCGGAACTTGATGAAAGGTTGCCTCTTAGCATAACCCAACCATCCTGACGATCCAGAAGCTTGGGGAATTCTGTCTCAAAGGATGATCTCAAGCGCGAGCCAATGAGTGCGGATTCCGCCAGATTTCTCATGCCTTCAGGAAGCGAGTCGAGGCTTTGTTCGAGTTCGACCGGCGAGGAATCCGCCATTTCCGAAAGAATCGCGCGGTAGTGAAACGCGGCGAGATCATATCCCTCTGCGATGGATTTGCCATCGGGCATATCGCGTAGGCAGCGCAGTGCGAACGATGGGTTGTTCCTCGCGATCTCCATCATGGCCTGCAGCTTTTGATCGGCTGTCAGACGTTCGTTGATGAAAACGAGAGTGCGTTCGGGATCGACTCTTGCCCAAGCTGCGAGCGTGACACCGGTTTCTACCCGGTTGTGCTTCGCTTGCCATAGCAGCAATCCCTCCGGATCTTCCTTGCCCCAGCGTTCGATGAGGATGTTGTGAAACAGGGTGACGTCATATCCATTGCCGGTCTGAAACCAGCGGCTTTCCATCCATGCCGCGATTTCAGAAGCAGGCAAATGGGTGGCAAAGTCGATGGAGGCGCGCAAGCGCTCGTCGGGTGATGCAATCCCGCGGATGGCAGCCACTTGCTGCTGGAAAGGCTTCGCTGATCCGGACTTGCGATTGGGGCGAAGCGGGCGCGTTGTTGCTTCGGAAATCTTGGCTTCCTTGCCAGAATTTTCCTGATTGCGAAGATCTGCCCATTTCGAGCCAAGACCCACCATGCAGACCACACAAAGTGCGGTCGCCAAGTAGAATGCCAAGCCTTTGAAATGAATCTTCATCGGGATTCCGGATTGTTGTAGTGCCCGATGATTTTCTTATATCGCTCTTTCTGCGCCGGACTGATATCTGCGGTTTCGACCCAAGCTTTTGCTTCATCGGGGCGGCTATTTGCCCAATGGCCCAGGAGTCCAAACATCTCTTGCGAACCTTTTTCCGAACTCATCGCCCACTCCACAGCCTCCGGAAACTGCTGCCGCTGGATCAGTTGATAGATCATCACTGATACCGCCGGATCGCGAATCTCCGCTTCGCTTTGCTGATTGACCCATTCGGTAAATCCAGTGATGTCCTTGCCCGCCCACTTTTTGCAGAGTTTGGAAAATGCAGATTCCTCCGGCATCACTCCTTCGGGTGTGGAAGCGACGGTTTCGAGGACATGCGCGGGATTGTTCGCCATCAGCTTTTCCATTAACTCCTCCACTCCTTTAGGGGGCGAAC
>JALOTR010000350.1 GCA_025457805.1 Akkermansiaceae bacterium
GGAGGATTGAGAAAGCGGGCAAAGATCACCATCAGATCCGCATCCTTCAAGGCCTCCATGCCGGCGATGTTGGAGGAACCGGCTTCGATGAAACCTTTGGCATCCGTGCCGAAGATGACTGTGCATTTGAAGCCATGTGATTTTGCCAAAATCCTCGCCATCGCCGGGCATGCTTCCTCGCTGCGGTATTCGTGATCGGAAGCGATGAATACGATGTGCCTCCCCTTCCCTGCTCCCTCGCCACCCGGATAGGTGATGGGCGCGGCGTTGACGGTATTCATGGCAAGGCAGGCGAAGGAAAACAGATGGCGCAATTTCATCAGGTGGCCAACAAAGCACCGCGTGGCACGAAGGCAAAGCAAAAACCTGTTGCTCAGCCTTTGCTCGCAAGCCAGGCGCGCCAGCCACCGAAGGAGGTGATTTCCTCGCTGCCTATGGTCGCTCTGGGTTCGGCGATGAAACCGGGGACTTGCTCCCCGCTGGCGAGCGTGACCTTGCCGATGCCAAGGGGTGCGGGGATTTTGGAAACGAAGTCACCGAAAGCAGCGGGAGTGAGTTCCCAAACTTCCACTTCGATGGCAGCGCCGTTTCCTGCATCATGCACCAGCGCGGGGCGCGGCGGGATGTTTTCCCCTGCGGGCATGGCGTGAAGACGATAATCGGGAGATGTGGTGGTTTTCTCCCGGAAGATGGCCGCGCGGTCGGCGAGCTGCCAATGCAACGCAAGCCCTTCGAGATGGGCACCGCAAACCACGATGGGGATGAGGTTTTCCGAGTTGGTTTTGATGGGCGCATCGCCATTCATCCTTGCAGCGAGATCGAGGAGCGCGAGATCCCGACCGGCGGTGGCCGCCAACGTGACACCCCAAGGGGCACGACCGTCGCGCGCACGGCCAGCGGGAAGGGCCACGGCCGACAGATCCAAAAGATTCATGAAATTGGTATATCTTCCAAGAATCGAGTTGGTGACAAATGGATCCGTTAGATTTTCCTCCACTGTGTATAGCCGAGGAGTCGTCGGCAGAAGAAGCACATCGATTTCCTTCCACACACTTGCGGTTTCCCGAATGTATTGGCGGAGTTCGTATTGGGCCTTGAAGGTGGTGGTCGCATCCCATGCGCGGGAGGCTTCGAGGATTTGTTTGGTCACGGGAAACACCGAGTGGGGATGCTCCAACACGAAATCTCCGACCGCCGCCCATCGTTCGGCCACCCATGGGCCACCATATAACAATTTGGCGGTATCGGTGAAGGGTGTTAGATCAATGCCCACCGGCGTGCCACCGATGGAGCGGAGTTTTTCCACTGCCGCTTCAAACAGACGCGGGGTATCGGGATCGCCGGAAAAATCCAGTTCCAGTGGCACTCCGAAGCGGAACTGCGTCGGGATGCTGCCTTTCAATTCGATGGGACGGGAAAATGCATCCTGTTCGTCATAGGCAGAGACAACACCTGCAACTGCCGCTGCGTCGGCCGCGTTGTTGGCAAAAACCGAGATCGTATCCAGCGAACGACAAGCGGGCACCATCCCGCGGCTGCTGAGCAATCCGCGTGTGGGTTTCCAACCGATCAATTCCTGAAATGCTGCAGGGACGCGACCGGAGCCTGCGGTGTCGGTTCCGAGCGAGAAAACACAAAGCCCGGCTGCCACTGAAGAAGCACTTCCCGCGCTGGATCCGCCGGGAAGATAATCCGGTGCGTGGACATTTCGCGGAATGCCATAGGGCGAGCGGGTACCGACGAGGCCGGTGGCGAATTGATCGAGGTTGGATTTCCCCAAAGGAATCGCCCCAGCTTCGCGGAGCAGTCGCACGACTTCGGCGTCCTGATTGGGCATATAAGAAAAATCCGGGCATCCCGCAGTCGTGGGCCAGCCCGCGACGTCGATATTGTCTTTCACCACAAAGGGCACGCCCCACAAAGGAAGCTCGCGAGGCATTTCCTCGACCGCCCTGGCGATATCCAGCAACTCGCCATCGTCGGGCAGATGAATGAACAGCGCCGGATCGTTCCAGCCGCGGATTTTCATGCAAATTTCGGCGATCACCATCGAGGGGGTATCGCCATCGGCGTAGCGCCGCTGGATTTCGGACAGGGTCATGGAGGCTTCAGTGGGATATGGGTTTGGCAATCACAAGTGCTTGTCCCGCCTTCACGCTTGCACCCTCGGTGGCGAGGATTTCGATGATTTCAATGGCCTCATCGGCCTCAAGCGATACTTCCATCTTCATGGCTTCCAGGATCAACACGGGGGTCCCACTAGCAAGTCGCGCACCAACCGCCGCATCGATCTTCCAAACACTGCCAGTTACCGGACTATCGAGGGTGATGCAGCCTTCCGGGACCACCACGCTTTCCTCTTCCTTTACCTCCTCGGCAGGCGAATCCATCGACAATCCGGCGGCTTCCCAACGGCGGCGCTCTTCCTGGAAGGCCGCTTGCTGGGTTTCGCGGAAAGTGGAAATCTCCCCCGCATTTTTTGCAAGGAAGGCTTCGTAATCGGCAAAACGGAATACTTCCTCCTCGATGCGCAGCTCATGACGACCGAGCGGGACCTCCTCGCGGAGGCGGAGCAGTTCGTCGGCCTCGACCGGATAGAATCGAAGTTGATCGAAGAACCGTAGCAGCCAGGGATTTAGGAAATCGCGCGTTTTGCGCCAACGATTCCAAACCGGGATGGTGCGCCCGGTAAATTGATAGCCACCCGGCCCTTCCATGCCATAGATGCAGAGATAGGCCCCGCCGATGCCGACTGCGTTTTCCGGCGTCCAGGTGCGGGCGGGATTGTATTTGGTGGTGACCATCCGATGGCGCGGATCGAGCGGCGTGGCGACCGGTGCTCCGAGATAGACATCGCCCAGTCCCATCACGAGATAGGACGCGCTGAAAAATTTCTGATAGACCTCATCGATGGACTCCAGACCATTGATGCGGCGGATGAATTCCAAATTACTGGGGCACCAAGGCGCATCCGGGCGGACGCCCTGCATGTAGCGGCGGATGGCATCCTGCGTGCTGGGATCGTCCCAACTGAGGGGCAGATGGACGATGCGTGTGGGAACCTCGATTTGATCCAAAGGTGGGAGCTCCAGAATTCCGGCACGAATGATGTCCCATAAATCGCAACGCCCAATAACGCTTGGATCGAAATGCACCTGAAGCGAACGGATGCCGGGAGTGAGATCGATGATTCCTGTTAGATCCCGCTGTTTGATCCATTCATATACCACATGCGCCTTGAAGCGGAGTTTCAGATCCAGATGATGCGGACCGAATTCAATGAGGATATAACGATCCCCTGCCCTTCTCACAACCACGCGCTCATCGCCATTGCCGAATGAATCGATGAAACAGGAACCTCGTCCGCAGTCGGTGGGATCGGGGAGACTTGTGATGTTACCAGCGATGAACTCCGAGAGTTTTTCCTGCTGCTGTTTCGCCCACCATTCATCCACCGGCACAAAGGTGATTTTATCGCCGGGCCGGAGTTGTCCGAGTTTCCATAACTCCGCATCCACCACCACGCAGGGACAGACGAAGCCGCCGAGGCTGGGACCGTCCGGACCGAGGATGACAGGCATATCTCCGGTGAAATCCACCGCGCCGATGGCGTACGCATTGTCGTGGAGATTCGATGGATGAAGACCGGCCTCCCCGCCATCGGCGCGCGCCCACTTGGGTTTGGGACCGATCAGGCGGACGCCGGTTCTGGCAGAGTTGTAGTGAACTTCCCAGGCAGTGGCGAAGAAGGTATCGATGTCTTCATCGAGAAAGAAGTCGGGTGATCCGTGCGGTCCGTAGAGCACGCCGCTGTTCCCGTGATGGGAGAAGGGGATTGCCGATTGATGATTTTTGATTGTCGATTGTGGATGGGAAGAAATCCCGAGAACATCGCCGGGGAGCAAGGCGCGGCCGAAGGGGCCGCCGAATTTTCCGAGCGTGAATGTGGAGCAGCTGCCCAGATATTCAGGCGATTCGATGCCACCTGCGACGGCGAGATAAGCTCGGTTTCCGGTGGATTCGAAGCGGCCAATTTTAAGAAGGTCGCCGGCTTGGAGTTGGATGCGTTGATTCATTTCCACCGCTTCACCATTCAGCAGGACCAAGGCGGGTGCACCGACAATGGCGATGGTGGTGGCCGCATTGAAGCGGAGCGTGGGACCGCTCACGGTGATTTCTAGACCGGGCGCGCCTTCCGGATTTCCGACGAGTGTGTTGGCGAGACGCAGTGACAATGAATCGAAGGGTCCACATGGCGGCACTCCCACTTCCCAATAACCGACCCGTCCGGGCCAATCCTGCACGGTGGTCATGGTGCCGGCGGATACCACATCGATGGTGAGGGGCTGATAGACAAATGATGCCATGTCCCGCATGGCCACTCCACCTGTGAGATAAGGATTCCAGCGGACGATGTCGCGGAGGTAACGAAGGTTGGTTTCGATTCCGGAGATACGTGTTTCCTGCAAGGCACGATCCAGTTTGGCCACGGC
>JALOTR010000351.1 GCA_025457805.1 Akkermansiaceae bacterium
AGCCGAGCGCGACCAATTCCTCGGGCGCATTGAGACGGTAAAAATCCAAATGAAACACCGGCAGGCGACCACTCGGGTATTCATGCACCAGCCCAAAAGTGGGACTGGTGACCTCAGCGGGCGAACCCATCCCTGCTACAAAACCCTTGGTCCAATGGGTTTTTCCCGCACCCAGGCCGCCCACGAGACCGATCACAGTGCCCGGCCCTGCCAACGCGGCAGCGGCGCGTCCGAGTTGTTCCATGGCTTCCGGGCTGGTGGCGGTTCCTTGCATCCGCCCACTCGGAAAGCGGAAACCACGGGGAGCGTCGATGAAAAAAGCGGTCGTCTCGCGAAGTTCGCCCCCGCCATTTCCCGCCCAAACAAAAAACCGGGCCGTTTGCACGGACCGGTTTTTCGGAAAAGTGGTGAAGCCTTGGCTTACGGGAGCAGGTTCACGGCGCGCGATTGTTTGATCGCGTTGGTGATCTTGCGGTGAAGCTTGGCGGACACACCGGTCACGCGGCGCGGAAGAATCTTGCCGGTTTCGGTGGTGAATTTGGTGAGGAGTTCCGGATTGGTGGGAACGACCTGATCCGCAGGAATATCGTGACGGCGGCGCGGCATCTGCCGGTTGGCCTTGCGGAAATTGATACGGCGTTGAACTGTTTTAGGCTCGGACATGGGAAACTTAGCGGAGTTCGCGGTGAAGGGTGCGGCGCTTGAGGAAGTGATTGAATTTCACTTTTTCAAGACGACCGGGAGTGCGGAGGCTCTTCTTGTTACGCGTGGTGACGTAGCGTGAAGTCGGTACACCCTCAGCTTTCGCTTCGGTGCATTCTAGGATGATGATCTCGCGTGGCATGAGAGGCTGTTTGGGGGGCGGATGTTGCTTTAATCTTCGTCCTCGTCAAGAGAAACCGTTTCGGAATCTTCATCCTCAACGTATTTTCCTCCACTGAAGCCCACTTCATTGGACGGACGGAAGCGGCGTTTGCCGTATTCTTTCTCCCATTGCGCCTGGCACTCGACGGTGAGGCGGGCAAAGGGAATGGCCTCCAGGCGGGCCTGGGGAATCTTGCGGGAAGAAATTTCACAAATCCCATAAGAGCCGGACTGGATGCGGCGGAGGGCTTTCTCGATTTCGTAAAGGGCGTCTTGTTCCTTGGCGAGGACCGAGAGGGCGAAGTCGCGGTCGTAGGCATCGCTGCCCGCATCGCCCTGGTGCTGACCGCTGCCGGAGGCCTCGGAGCCTTCCGGCGCATTGCGGATGGTGTCGCGGGTCATGCCGGACATGGCGTCCACCAGCTCATCGCGCAGATCGAGCAGGCGCTGGCGTTGTTTTTGAACAAAAGCGGGACTGTGCGTGCCATTGCTGCCGGCTGCCACGGGTTCACCCACCGGCGCGGGAGCGGCCTTGGGCGGAACAAACGGTGGCTTCACCGGCGCGGGCGGCACGGGAAAATCGACGAGAGAGGAACGTGGCTTCGAGGGTGCTTTTGCTGGAGCCTCGCTCTTGGCGGGTTTTGCCGGTTTTGCCTCAGCAACGGCGGCGGGCTTCTCAGCCGGCTTTTCAGCCTTCACGGGGGCGGCAGCCTTTTTGACAGGAGCGGCGGCAGGCTTGGCGGCGACCGGTGCCTTCTTGGCGGCGGCATCCTTTTTCTCCGGCTCCGGCTTTTTGGCGGCCGCGGGTTTGGCGTCGGCAGGCTTGCTCGCTGCTTTGGCAACCGGTTTCTTCGCTGCTGGAGCGGGTTTCGCAGGTTTGACGTCGGGCTTCGCAGTTCCTTTGGGGGAGGCGGATTGGGGATTGGTTTTCTTCGCGGCCATGGCGCAGAGATGAGGATACAGGTGATGGAAACTCTCCCGCCGTCCGTGAGAAACCGGTCTCTCGGGCGCGGGAAGCGCGGTGGGTTAGCCCGTGAAACCCAGTCCATCAAGGCGAAAGTTCACTGATTGCGAAATAACAACCCGCCAACGATTGTGGCAGGAGGCTTGAAATGCGATTCCGCTTGGCTACGCTGCGGCCCCGCCATGCAGCTCAGCGCCATCGTCGAAGCCCTTCTCATCGCCTCGCAGAACCCCCTCGCTTCCGAGGAACTTGCCCGGCTTGTCCGTGCCCGCGTGGCGGAAGCGGAGGATGTGAGAGTCAGGGAAACCGATGAAGGCAAGGAGGTTCCCGCATTGCCGGACTGGCTCGTCGCACTCGCCGCCACCTCGTCCGAGCAAATCGCCCAAGCCATCGGCGAACTCAACCAAAACTACCAGGAATCCGGCCGCGCATTCACCGTCCTCGAGCGGCCGAAGGGCTGGAAACTCTACACCCGGGTGGAATATGGCGATTTCGTCCGGCAGTTGTTCCCTGGTCGCAAACCGGAACGCATGAGCGGCCCCGCCATGGAAACTCTCGCCATCATCGCCTACCGCCAACCCATCACCAAAGCCGCCATCGAGGCGGTTCGCGGTGTGGCTTGCGACGGGATGATCCAGAAACTCCTCGACCGCGACCTGATCCGCATCGGTGGCCGTGCGGAACTCCCCGGGCGTCCGCTGCTTTATGAAACCACCGATTTGTTTTTCGAGCACTTCGGCATCCGCTCCATCGACGATCTGCCGAATGCCTCGGAACTCCGCAAAGTGAAACTCCCCGATCCCGAAGAGGTAAAACCGGCGGCCGATCCCGAACAGCAACTCGCCCTCAGCGCCGTCGGCAGCCCGGCCGCCGCCGCATCCGATGCCGCAGACGAAACTTCCCCAGAATCCTGAATTTCCCCCATCCCGTGAATCTCGACGACATCCGCCGCCAGATCGACAGCATCGATCAAGACCTGCTCGATCTCCTCAGCCGCCGTGCCGATCTCGTCCACGAAGTGGGTGTGGTGAAAAAGCGCGATGGCCTGCAAATTTACGCCCCCGAGCGTGAGGAAGCCCTGCTCCGCCGCCTCATCGGCATGAACCAAGGCCGCCTTCCCGAAAAATCCATCCGCGCCATCTACCGGGAAATCATGTCCGCCGCCTTGGCTTTGGAGGACGACCTCAAGATCGCCTACCTCGGCCCGGAAGGCACCTGGACGCATCAGGCGGCGATCAAAAAATTCGGCCATTCGGTCAATTACTCGCCGCAGCCCAATTTCGCCGATGTCTTTGATCAGGTCGCCCGCCGCCTCGCCGATTATGGAGTCGTGCCTATCGAAAACTCCACCGAGGGCGCGGTTTCCCACACGCTCGATCTATTCGTAGATTCTCCGCTCCACATCTGCGCCCAGATCCTCATGCGCATCGAAAACGGCCTCATGGCCGCCATTCCGCGCGATCAAATCAAGACACTCTACTCCCACCCGCAGGTCTTCGGCCAATGCCGTGCCTGGATCCTGAAAAATTTCCCGGAAGCGGACCTCGTGGAAGTTTCCTCCACCACCAAGGCCGCCCAACTGGCCGTGGAAAACGCCAAGGACGGTGCCGCCGCCCTCGGTGGTCCCCTCGCTGCGGAAATGTACGGCCTCACCCTTCTGGAAGAATCCATCCAGGACCGCGCCACCAACACCACCCGCTTCCTGGTCATCGGCGAGAAAACCTGCCCACCCACCGGTAACGACCGCACTTCCATCCTTTTTGCCATCCACGATCGCCCCGGCTCCTTGGTCAAGGCGCTTCAGGCCTTCGATCATTTCCACATCAACATGTCCAAAATCGAGTCCCGGCCTTCCAAGCGGAAGGACTGGGAATACATTTTCTACGTCGATCTTTCCGGCCATTGCGAGGACGAAAAAGTGTCCGAAGCTCTCGACGAACTCAGGCACCATTGCTCCATGGTCAAGCTGCTGGGGTCCTATCCGGATGCCTCCGAATGACCCGGATTTCCTCCACGAATTTCCTCAGAAACAGCACTAGCCTATTGGACTTCAAACTGCTTACCTCCGCCGCGCATGAACCGAACAGTGGAATTGAACATTGATGGCAAGCCGATCGAGTTGCCGACCGTCGTTGGATCCGAAGGTGAAGTGGGGATCGACATCTCCACCTTGAGAAACAAGACAGGCGCCATCACACTGGACCCGGGATATGGCAACACAGGTGCTTGCGAGAGTGCCATCACGTTCATCGACGGCGAAAAAGGCATCCTCCGCTACCGCGGCTACGATATTGCCGAACTGGCTGAAAAAAGCACCTTCATCGAGACCGCCTACCTGCTCATCTACGGTGCGCTGCCCAACCGCAGCCAGCTTGGCGAGTTCTCGGACCTGCTGACGGAAAACCAGATGCTGCATGAGGACATGCGCCACCTGTTCGATGGATTTCCGCCCACCGCCCACCCCATGGCCATCCTCTCGGCCATGATCAACGCGGCCTCCTCTTACCATCCCAACATCATCAGCAAGCGCGAGGAGCGCTTCCCGTGGCATGCCGCCCGCCTGATTTCCCAAGTCCGCACCATCGCCGCCTACTCCTATCGCAAGGCCCACGGACTGCCCACCATCTATCCCAAATCCACGCTCAAATACACGGCCAACTTC
>JALOTR010000352.1 GCA_025457805.1 Akkermansiaceae bacterium
GAGTATTTTGAGCAGATTTTTACACAGATGATCAGCATCCGTTCCAACACCCAGATCGAACAAGAGCTCGGCAAGCGCCTCAAAAATCGCCGCCTGGACATGAACCTCAGCCAAGAGGAGGTAGCCGAACGCAGTGGGCTAGCCCGCCGGACCATCAGCGCCATCGAAAATGGCGAAGGCTCCACGCTTACCACGCTCATCGCCCTGCTGCGAGCGTTGGATGCCTTGGACACCTTGGAAGGATTTTTGCCGGACCCGGGCATCAGCCCCATGGCCATGATCACGCTCAAGGATGACGTCAAAAAATACGCCTCCAAGCCCCGCAAAACCCCGCCCGCCACCCCGTGGAAATGGGGCGATGAGCGCTGATGGATCTCAGTTCTCAGCATCTCAGTATTTCAGCATCTACTCCAAATGACTTCCGCGGCGATCCATCTTTACGAGACGCTCATCGGTGCCGTGACCTGGGATGCGGAGCGCGAATTTGGCTACTTTGAATACGATCCGGATTTCCTTTCGAGCGGCATCGAAGTCTCCCCTCTCATGCTGCCGCTGCGAGGCGGGCGCTTTTCGTTTCCCAACCTCCCACGCGAAACCTTCAAGGGCCTGCCCGGCTTGCTGGCGGATTCCTTGCCGGACAAATTCGGCAACCTGCTCATCGATCAATGGCTTGCCCGGCAAGGACGCGCCCCGCAGTCGTTCGATCCCGTGGAGCGCCTTTGTTATCTCGGCAGCCGCGCGATGGGTGCCTTGGAATTCCAGCCCACCCTGCTGGCGGATCGGCCATCGGAAAAACTCCACATCGAAGCACTCGTGCAACTCGCCAACGATGCCCTCGCCTCGCGCGAGACGCTGCACGCCAATCTCCATCAATCCAACGAAGCACTCGCCACCATCCTGCGCGTCGGCACCTCGGCCGGCGGCGCGCGGGCCAAGGCGGTGATCTCGTGGAATCCTGCAAGCGGCGAAATCCGCTCCGGTCAAGTCGCGCCGGATCCGGGCTTCGAGTCGTGGTTGTTGAAATTCGATGGAGTTTCCGCCAATCGCGACAAGGAACTCAACGATCCGCTCGGCTACGGCCGCATCGAGTATGCCTATCATCTCATGGCCCGCGCCGCCGGGATCACGATGAGCGATTGCCGTTTGTTAGAAGAGAACGGTCGCGCCCATTTCATGACCCGCCGCTTTGATCGTGGTCCTGCGGGGGAGAAATTCCACATGCAGAGCCTCTGCGCAATCGCCCACTTCGATTTCAACCAAGCAGGTGCCTATTCCTACGAGCAGGCATTTCAAATCGCCCGCCAACTCGGCCTGCCGCAATCCGACCTCACCGAGTTGTATCGTCGTGCAGTGTTCAACATTCTGTCGAGAAACCAGGACGATCACACCAAGAACATCGCCTTCCAAATGGACCGCCGCGGTGGTTGGCATCTCGCTCCGGCATTCGATCTCATCTATGCCTACAATCCCACCGGAGCATGGACCAGCCGCCACCAGATGACATTGAATGAAAAACGCAATGATTTTCTAACAGCCGACCTGTTGACTGCCGCAAACGCCGCCGACCTCAAACCCGCCAAGGCCAAAACCATCCTCCGCCAAGTCCACAAAGCCATCACCCAATGGCAGAATCATGCGGAAATTGCAGGCGTTTTCCCGGATTGGATAAAACAAATCCAAGACCATCTGAGAGTGGATCTTAAAGTCTGAAGCATCTCACCACCACGACTCCATCTGCACGCCCCAGGTGAAACCGGAGTCTTTGCCCGCATAATCCGGCCCACCGATTTCTCCCTGCAAGCCATCGCTCCACATGGCATAAGTCAGGAAGGCCCTCAACACAGGGCGGCTGAAAAACTCATCCCCAAGCGAGACTTGAGGTGCGATGGTGAGTTTCCCCAAAGTCCCACCGCTGCCGAGCGTGGTTTCGGAAATCCAATCCACCCCGCCTTCGAAGGCGAGGCTGAAGGTATCGGTGATGTGCCAGATCGGGCGCACGCCGCCGGAAACCCATTGCTGGTAAGGCTGGCTGTCACCAAAATCCGTGTATTGATAAACCAGCGCACTGCCGATGGAAAACTGCTCCATCGGCTTGATCACGATCTGATCCGTCGCCCGGAATCGCCATGATTCATTGGAATCGGGTCGGATATAAGTGCCTGTCGCATCCGTGAATGTTTCAAATCCGGAGTTAAAGGTTTTCGCCGGGCCACTACCCACTTGAAGGGACAACTTGTGCAGGCTGTTTTCATCGAGAAATCCCTCATCCGTGCGCACCACGCTCAATGCCACCCCATCCGAGTCCTCCGCCTGCTTGCCGGTGGAATCCGCACCGGAACGGGCACTGGCATAGGTCAATCCGACCTCGCCTTTGCCGCCGAAGAAATTCCAATCGTAATATCTCAAATCAAAGTTCGTCTTGCTGAAGCCCGCCTGGTTGAGCGGATCATTCACTCCGATGTTGTTATAGATCGAACTCTGCGCGCCATCGCCGATCCATGCCAATGCAAACTTCCCGGGCCCGGCAGTGATATCTTCGATGCCACCACCACCGCCGCTCATGTCCCAGAAATAGTAGTCGTTGATGTGGATGTCATGACGCCTATAGAAACGATTTCCCGCCCAGATCTTGGCATCCGGCTGGCCGGGGATCACGTTGGCGAGTGATCCCCAGATTTCGGGCGAGCCGAAGTCGGTATTCGAGGATGTGCCGTAGTCGTTGTAGGGATTTTCAAACGACATCCGATACACCATGCGCGCCACCGGATCGCCGGCATCAATGCCTTCCCCGGCAAACACTCCCGCGGGATAAAAGGTTTTCGCGAAGGCGAGTTCGCCATAGTTGTTGGTTTCATTGCCGAGTCGGTATTTTGCGACGCCGGGAATGCCAAATGCACTCTGCGGCCCGCCTTCGTCCGACCTGCCATAACCCGCGCGGAAGTATCCGGTGATATCAATATAACCTTCCAGCACGTCTTCGATCCGCTCCGAAAGCATGTTTTCCCCGTCGGGTCGCCGGGCGAGTTGGCGGATTTCCGTGTCTTCCTCGAATCGCTGCTCCACCGCCCGGCGGGCTGCATCCCGGGTTTGCATGGCGCGGTTTTCCCGCTCTCTGGCGGCCAGCAATTCCGCATCGCCGCCTCCCGTGGCCGCGGCGGCAGGCTTCGTGGGAAACTGCTGAGCCGGGGCCATTTCCCCCTCCAATTCGCGGATTTTCCTCTCCAGTTTCGCGATCCGTGCTTCATAGTCACCGCGCAAGGCATCGAGTTCTTTTCGCAAGTCGGCCGCAGGATTTTCCTCCGCAAGCACGAATCCGATGGACCCCAATAAAACTCCACCGACACGAAATCTACAGGTTTTCACAACCGTATGGAACCGCCGCAAGAGCGCTTCCGTCAAGGAACAAAGCCTTGCAACCGAGTGCCACCGGGCATCCTCTAGCAGATCTGGGCGGAGACGCCAGAAAAAATATTTTACCTTCTGGCACGTATTTTGCTTTGCGATTTGCGGAAATCCTCTAGTCTGATTCCGGCAACGCGGTTGCTTGCACATGTCAGACGTTTTCCTCCATCAATCCCTCTCCCAGCAGCAGACGCTTGCGCCCCAGATGCGCAAGAGCTTGGAAATCCTCCAAGCGGGAACCATGGAGCTTTCCCAAATCATCAGCCAAGCTCTCGAAATCAACCCGGTGCTGGAAGATATCACCGAAACCATTTCCTTGGATGAGGAGGCACCGGATCCTGAGGAGGTTGATTCCCTCGACTACCTCAATGAAACGGATGACGACTGGCGCGACCGCAACATCATGGAGGGCAAGTCTTCTCCATGGACCAATGAGGATGAGGAACGAAGGCAACGCCTCTATGACTCGATCGTCGCCCCGATGACGCTGCAGCAGCATTTGCAGCAACAACTCGATCTCTCGATGGTGGATCCGGAAGTACGCGAGGCGGCACAGGCCATCCTTGGCAACCTCGACGCCCGCGGCTTTCTCGATTTGCCCGCCAAAGAACTTGGCATCCGGATGGGAATCAAACCTCGTGATTTGGAAAAAGCCCTCAAGCTCATCCAGTCATTCGATCCCGCCGGTGTGGGCGCTTCGGGCATTGCTGAGTCCCTGCTTTTCCAGTTGGAACGCCAAACTGGCAAAGAGACCATCGAATACAAAATCGTCCGCGATCACCTCGAGGATCTCGCCCGCAAACGTCACCCGCAGATTGCCAAGGCCCTCGGAACAAGCGTCGAACGCGTCGCCGAAGCAGCATCCCGCATCGGCCGCCTCACTCCGAATCCGGGTGGTGATTTCGATCCCACCGGAAATCCTTACATCCTTCCCGATGTGATCATTTCCCGCAACGACGATGGCATCCTTGAGGCCAAACTCACCGGCGAACATCTGCCGAATTTGCGGATCAATGATTTCTACAAGGACATGATCGGCAAGAATGGCGTGGACTCCAAGGCCCGCCAATT
>JALOTR010000353.1 GCA_025457805.1 Akkermansiaceae bacterium
GAGGTTGATGCTGATGGAGAGCCAGTCAATTGCAGCTAAATTCATGGGCGCGGGACTATGGGGGGGCATTCCCACCTTGTAAAGCGGGTACTTGTCGGGAAATTTCGATCCGTTTTCCCGCCGGATTGCAGCTTTTTCGCAGGTAAAAAAGGGCCGGGCGGAAAAATCATCCGCCCGGCCCCGATTGGAAACGGCAAACGGCGAGGCGCCGGGATCAGAGATCGCCTTCCTTGATATCGATGGCGGAGTATTCTCCATCCTTGCGGCGATAGACGATGGTCAGGCAGCCACGGCGCGCGCTTTTGTAAAGAACGAAGGGCCGGTCTGAAAGTTCGAGCTGCATGATGGCATCCTCCTTGTACATGGTGCGGATCGCATATTTGTCCGGATGGATGATGTAGGGAACCGGATCGACCTCGGATTCTTCCGGATGATCGAGGACTTCTTCATTGAAGAAGCGTTCTTCCAAGTGCCGGATCGACTCATTGCGATGCGGCCGGTTTTTCTTCATGAGGCGGGTCTTGTGCTTGCGCATGCGGCGGGCGATTTTTTCGATCGTCTCGTCGAGTGCGGCATACATGTCCTTGCCTTCGGTGTGGGCCTCAATGGTGATGTGGTTGGCGCAGAAAAGAATGATTTCCGCAACATGCCGGTTTTTCTGAACATCGAGAATGGCCTTGGCTTCGATGATCCGCGGGTAATCGAGATGCAGTCCCTCGATTTTTTTATGAGCGTGATCGCGGAGTGCATCAGTCACTTGCTCGTGCCGGACGGTGACAGTGATCGTCAGATTGACGTTGGCGGTTTGCATGATTTTGTCGTTAGTTAGGGGTGATGGACGGCAGTTTTATCTGCCCTATCCGTCTGTCACTCTGAACGAGAAATCCCGGGAACGCCACGCTCTTCTTCAAAAAAATCACGCAGGTATTGCGATGAAATCACAAGCCCTTGATGCCACGTATGAAGTGAAGGCAAATTGGCACTTTCCTGAAGCTTCCAGCGGGAAGCATCGGAGCGCTGCGGGATTATTTTGGCCGCGTCAGCTCCTCGAAGCTCGGGATCTCCTGCGGGGCGGCCGGCTTCACGAGAGTGGCGGCGGCTTCGTAGAGTTCGCGGAAATTGTCGGATGGGTGGGATGAAGTGCCCCCGACTTTGAGGGTGAGCCAGCGGAATCCTTCATTGGCGGGCCCGAACATGGATTCGAGGCGGCGGTTTTTGGAGGCCTTGATCATCGCATCGGCGACACCGAGTTCGAGCGTGCCTCCGAGGCGGCGGTCGGCAGCCATGGTGACGGTGCCACGCAGGGCCATGCGGTCCTTGTTTTCAAAGGAAAGATCGGCCAGCGAGAGCACGCCAGCGGCCCGCCGCAGTGAGCCGCTGACCTCGCTCTCGAAGACTGGTTTTTCAAACCACTTGTCATCGAGTGTCTGGGCGAGGGCGGAGAGGAAAGGGAAACCGTTGATTTCGAACGATGAAGTGAGGGCTCCACGGAAGGAAACGACGAGGGAGGCGTCCGGATTCGCCCCGGGGGAGAAGGAGAGATAGTTGGATTTGGCGGACTCCTGCGTATCCACGCGGCCGGAGAAAATCTGGCCGAGTTCGGGACCGACAAGGCCGGAGAGCAGGTAGGACTCCAACTGCACGGCGAGGGTGGAGGCGCGGCCGGGCGCATAAGGTGAAATGGTGCCGCTGAGTTCGAAAATGCCGCGGCTGTCCGACTCATGGAGGAGCCGCATGCCCACCACGTCCACTTCGGTATCGCGGAACTCAATGTGCGAGCGGTCCATGCGGATCTTGGGCCAGCCGCTGATGGCGATATCGCCGCGATTGAGGAGGAGTTGGGCGCGGCCGTTGGGATTGTAGGGGTGGAAGGAGGCTTCCGAGTTGCGCATGAAGATGATGGGAGCGGTGGGATCGCCCACCATGACATTGAATTTGGGCACGGCGAAGCGCTTGAAGCGGATGGACGGGGTGACTTCCGGAGTGAAGGCCTCGCTGCGCGGTTTGTCGGCTTGGGGGATGCGGATGCCGAGCGTGGCATCGCCGCCCACCACTTCCTCGCCGATCATCGATTTTCCGAGGAAACTGGCGGGAAACACCTCCGCTCGGACACCGATCAGGGAAAGCTCGCGCAGGGCATTTCCATCGGGCCACTTGAGAACGAGCCGGTTGGCATTGGCGCTGGTGGGGTTCATGCGGAATTGCTGCAAGTCCACAGACGCGCCACTGTTGGCGGTGATTTTTCGCATCAGCGACTCGCGAAACGGGGCGCTGTTTGCATACACGATGGCAGCTCCTGCGGCGAATGCGGCCAGCAGCAAAAGAATGAGCGCACCGGACACCTTAATCATCCGGGCGCGGGTTTTCGATTTTGCCTCGTCCTTGTGCGGTTGGTGGGAGCGGCGCTTGCGCTTGCGGACGCGGATGGCCTGGCTGCCATCGGAGCGGGTGACCAACTCACCATCTTGAATCGGATCCTCGGACGGACGATTCTTCAGTCGATCCATCATGTCATCGATGGAGTATTTTTCCGGCTCGCTTGGGGCGGACATGTCAGGGATACTGGAAAAGCAGGGAAACGTTCGAAAGGGCAAAGGACAACTGCCGCTGGCAGCGAGGCACGGGCGACACCGATAGGAGAGGATTGGCGGAAATCAACGGTCGCGATACGGACGACCGGTGGGATCCAGCAATTCCACGTGCACGAGGAAGATGATGGCGGAGGAAACCGGCTTGCGGGCAGTGGATTTGAACAAGCGCCCCACTACCGGGATATCACCAAAGAAGGGAACGCTGTCGTTCACGTTCTGAATGCTGTTGGCCATCAAGCCGCCGATGACGATCGTGGAACCATCCGCGACCGTGAGCTGGGTGGAGGCTTTTTGCGAACTGAAAACCGGCATCAGGATCGTATTGGGCGTCAACTCGGTGGTCACCGTGCCGAGCAGGCCGCCGGACGAGCTGTTGATCGGGCTGCCGTAGTTGACGAAGCCATCGAACTCGGAGAAGGAGGGATTGAGCGTGATGTCAATGTAGCGCTTGTTGGCATCCGCCACGGGCAGCACTTCCAGGATCACGCCCACGTCTTTTTTCTCGAAGGCGGTGGGGGTGGATGGTGTCACTGGGCTGCCGCCGCCTGCGCCGACGGAATTTGGTAGCTCGGGGGGCTCGTATTCCGAGGGATAGATGAACTCGCGGCTGATGGTGACGGTGGAGGCCTGACCGCTGCGGGTCACCGTGGAGGGCTGGGCCATGATGTCCACGCCCTTGCTCTGATTCATGCCACGCATCATGGTCTGGAACTGGCCATCGGTGAACAATCCGGTGACGCTCATGATGCCGGGCGCGGCAAAGTTCTCCTGCGAGCCGCGGGTTTGATTGGCGAGCAGGCCGTCGATGCTGTTGGAAGTCGTGGCGCTGTTGCCCGAGCGGAGGCCATTGGTCATCACGCCGTTGGCGACCTGACCCGTGGGGTCCGAGGGGATGCCCGGGACGGTCACTCCGTTGACAGGGCTGGTGAAATCGGTGCCCGAGCGGCCGGTGGTGTTGCCGATGCTGCCGCCTGCGCCGAAGATGTCATTTCCGCCGTTGAGGGAGAAGGGGCTGACGAGCCAGTCGTAGCCGAGTTCCTCCAGGCGGGTTTGCTCGGTCTTGATCATGGTCACCCGCACGGAAACCATCACCGGCTCGGTGCGGGCCATGGCTTCCACCAATTGGGAAATGATGTCCTGATTGGCGCCGGTGTTGACGACGCGAAGGGTGTTGGTCGCGGCATTGTAAGTGGCGCTGGCTCCTTCAGGGAAGGTGATTCCTTGGCGGGACAAGGCCTCCTGGGCGCTGAGCCGCTTTGTAAGCAGGCCTTCCTTGGCGGGGCCGCCTCCGAATGGATCTTCCTCGGCGGCTGCTGCCTCCCCTGCCCCGCTGCTGATATTGGTGAGGAAATCCGGGGGCACGCGGAAAGTGCGGGTCACCAATTCCTCGGCGGAGAACCCGGCCGGGGTGATGATCACCGCAAAGTCATCCGTCGTGAACGATGTGCCGGTGATATCGGTGATGTAACGCAAGGCCTGGGATAGCGGGACATTGGCAACGCGGAGGTCGAATTTCTGGGAGCTGATGGACTTCGCCTTCTCCGATTCGGGCGGGCCGAGGTTGACGGTGAAGTTCACGCCACGCTTGGCGGGGTCGGATTCGAGGGTGTCATTTTCCGAAGCCCGGAGGCGGAGGAAATCGAGCGCTTCGTCCAGATTCACCTGATCGAGCACGATTTTGGGAATCATGATGCGGTCCAGCTTGGCGGAAATCGTCGCCGTATCGCCGCCGATCATGGCGGATCCGGGATCTGCCGGGCCCACGCCCAAGTCCGGAGCCGGGACTGCGGTTTCCCATGCGGCGTCCACTTGGCTGAGGAACTCGGCACGGGTGTGATCGTAGGCGGCTTTCTGGTAATCGCTGCGCGC
>JALOTR010000354.1 GCA_025457805.1 Akkermansiaceae bacterium
GTAGGCAGGCGGGGTCCAGCGCGAGGCAGCCAAGGCGGATTCCTCCAATTCCCGCACCGCAGCCCACTCAGTCGGCTCAAACCGCGAAGGAAACGGACCGCCCTCACGCGCCCGCAGAGTGAGCGCGCGGCTATCGGCATCGTTGGCCGCAAGAATGACCGCCGCTTTCTTCGCCGCCCATGGCGTGGGCACCGTGACGTGGATTTTCACCGATGTGATGAGCAGCGTGAAAAGAACGCTCACGAAAACCAGGGCCAGCAGTTTGGGAAAATACGATTCCCCACGAGGCCGCCACGGGAAAACCCACTCCGGAGCCTCCTTGCGCTTGTGACGGATGGAAACGCGCTTGGCCATCACTCCTCATTTCCCCCACCCTCTTTGGTGTCCGGGCTGTTGGTTTTCCCGTCTATCGGCGAGCTATTGGCTCCCACCATCGCCAGCCGGAAACCTTTGCCGAGGACCAATTCCGCCACCTCCCGCTCGATGCCCACCGGGGTGCCGCGGTCGGTTTGCAAGAGCACCATGGCATTCGCCTGCGCACCCTCGCCGCGGAGTTTTTCCAAGCGGCTGCCAAGCTCCTCAAGGCTCACCGCATCCCGGCCGAAATGAATGCGCGGCTCGTTCTCGCCCGGCCCCAGAGTCACTACGATCGTATTCTGAAATCGCTCCAATTGAAACCGCGAGGGCGGCAACTCCACCGCCACGCCCGATTGCCTCAACATCGAGGGACCCAGCAAAAACAACAGCCAAAGCAGCGCGAACACATCCAGCACCGGCACCGCATGCAGCAGCCCGGGACGCTCCGGCAAGGACATCTCCAACTTCACTTCGCAGGATCCGGCTTGGGTTTCAGCGCTTTCCGCCCGGCCGTGACCTCACCGCGGAACGGCGCGAATTCCTCCTCCTCCCGCGCATCCGCGATCAGGTGGACCATTTCAATCCCCGCCCGCTCGATGCGGTGCACCAGGCGTTTCGCCCGACCGAGGAAATACATGTAAAACAAATACATCGGCACCGCCACCGTCAGGCCCAGCACCGAGGTGATCAGGGCCGTGAATACGCCGGATGTCAGCTCCGTGGGCCCAGTGAAACCGCCTTGCTCGCTCACTTTTTGAAACGTCTCCAACATCCCCAGCAAGGTCCCCAACATCCCGACCAGCGGGGCCAGCAGCGACACCCCGAGGATGGCCCGGATGTTTTTCTCGATCCGCGGCACCTCCAACTGCCCCGCCTCCTGCACGATGTCGCGCAGGTCCGATCGATTCAAATAATAACGCAGCAAAGCCGCATGGGCCACCCGTGCCACCGGCCCCGGCGCGCGGGCCGCCTCATGTAGCGCCTCCGCAAACGAACGCCGCCTCACATGGTGTGCCAAGCCCACCAGCAGATCACCCACATTGATCCGCGCCCGGTGAAAGAAAAACAACCTCTCCACCACACACACCGAGCCAATAAACGCCAATCCCAGCAGCACCCACACCAGCGGGCCACCCTGCTCGATCAGGCCGGAAGGTTCCATCAATGCCAAAATCATCTGGCGCAGCCTAAGGCCCGACCTGCCCCAGTGGCCAGCACGCAAATCACCGTTTCGGTTTTTCAGCTTTTCAGCTTTTCAGAAATTCCGCTTCTGCCCCATCCTCCTCCCATGCTCCACACCGCCGCCGCCCTCAAGAAACTCCTGCTGGAAAAATCCGTCCGCACCGGCAATTTCACCCTCGCCTCCGGCAAACAGAGCGACCTCTACATCGATTGCCGCGTCACCGCGCTCGATCCCTTCGGCGCCAACCTCATCGGCGACCTCGGCTGGCACGCCGTGCGCTCCAAAATCCACTCCGAGCACCTCAAAATCGACGCTATCGGCGGCATGACCCTCGGCGCGGATCCCATTTCCCTCGCAGTCGGCATGACCTCCGCCACCAAGCACCCGGAAGAAGCCCTCCAAGTCTTCACCGTCCGCAAGGAACCCAAAGGCCACGGCGCCGGCAAACAAATCGAAGGCAATTTCAAGTCCGGCCAAACCGTCATCGTCGTCGATGATGTCATCACCACCGGCGGCTCCACCCTCAAAGCCATCGACGCCATCGAACGCGAGGGCGGAAAAGTCGCCTTCTGCCTCGTCCTCGTCGATCGCGAAGAAGGCGGCCGCCAAGCCATCGAAGCAAGGGGCATCCACGTGCTGCCGCTGTTTACACGCAGCTCTTTACTGGGTGAGTGAAGCTACGATCTGGAGATGAAATACTCCTCAAGCCTTCCCTCAGCATCGAAGAACAGATAAATCTTCGAGCCATCCCGGCGCACAACCGAAAAAGCGGATCCTGTGACCTTTCTGTCCGGCAATGGATGCCAACCGGTCATTTGGAATCGCTCTCCTGACGACAACTCCTCATCCACCGAATCAAAGCGTTTCAGGACGTCAGACTTCATCGGCATTCGTCCGAGAAACTCAAGGTCCTCCCTCGGGAGTTGAACATACGGACGATAAATCACGATGTAGCATCCCAAGCCGATTGAGGTGAATATCAATGCAAGGGAGAGGAAAAGCGAAAGTTTCTCATTTTTCTTCATCGGATTGAGCTTACATGAAACGGATTCGTAGGTATAATTCGTGAAGATCTTTTCCATGCACAACTATTCCTTGCGCTTGTCTGCTTCCGATTGATTTTCGTCACCATCCATCGGCTTCGACCTTGGCTCCCCGGCATCATTTGTTTCTCTAACAAACTCCTTCAACGCAGCCTCATCAGCGCATACCGAGACGCAGGTTGAAGATATGCAGAGGATTGAACCCACAAACTGACTGATGATCTTCATATTTAAGTTCACTACTTAACATTTCCAAAATCTCCCACCTGACAAGATCTATCCTCAGCATTAACGATTTCCTCCCAACAACACACGCCCTCTTCCCCTTCCGTGTATTCCGAGTAATCCGTGGTTCCCCCTCTTCTTTCCATCCCTACTCATTCATGGATCACCCTCCGCCACTCACCCGGGGCAAGATCCCCCGGCAAGCCAATGTCGCCGATGCTTTCGCGGTGCAGCGCCACCACCCGGTTGCCGATGCGGTGGAACATCCGCTTGATCTGGTGGTATCGACCCTCGTGGAGCGTGAGCCGCGCGCTGCGTGGACCGATGATTTCCAACAAAGCAGGCAGAGTGGTGAGATCCTCGGTGTGAAAATAGAATCCCTCGGCAAACCTCGCCACCGCCTCATCCGGGATCGGGTCGATGGTTTCCACCCGATACACTTTCGGCACCTTCGCTGCCGGGTCCATCATGCGCTTCGACCATTGGCCATCGTTGGTGAGCAGCACAAGGCCAGAAGTGTTGCGATCCAGCCGACCCACCAAATGAAGTGATTCCTTTGCAGGATGATCGATCAAATCAAGCACCGTCGGGTGCTCGGCATCCACCGTGGCGCTCACCACGCCCACCGGCTTGTGCAGCATGATGTGCAGCCGTTCCTCGGGATCGCCGAGCAGCTCCCCATCCAGTTCCACCCGCGAAAACCGATCCACCTCCAAATCCACCCGCAGCGCCAGCGCACCATCCACCGTCACCCGACGCTCCACCACCCACTGCCGCGCCTGCCGCCGGCCCGCCGATTCGTGTTTGCCGAGAAAACGATCCAATTTCATCCCTCCCCATCCAAACCCCAAACCCACGGAACTCAATCCCTCATTCCAGGTCGCAGCGCCCCCCCCCGTTCGACGGGCGTGCAACAAAAATCGAATGATATGTGTCTCTTACAATTGCAATTTGTGCCTGAGTAGATTGAAAGAGACACATATCATCAGATCTTTGTTGCCTCGATGACAAGCTGCATGTCTCGCCATCTTTTGATGGCCACATACTGCAAGAGGCACAAAAGCGACTATCAATCCGAGAATGCTATTTCATGCCCACTTCCCTGATTCTTAACCTCTGAAACCGCCGCCGTTTGATCCGGCCGCTGGACAAAGCCACAAAGTTCCGCATCGTAGAGGAAAAGTCAAAACTTCATGGTCTTTTCGACGAAGGCGGAGGCTTATCCAAGCCGTTGAATCCATTCGCTCGTGTCGATGGCCGATCATCAGCCATGCGTGTCTGGGATTTGCCTTTTATTCGACGCCCTTCCGCAAGTCCCGCGCGGTCCATATCAGATCCGCCGCCGCGCCTGCCCGCCCTCGCATCTTTCGCGCGCCGCTCTTGCGCTTCGCTCCGAAGCGATCGCGACAACGCTCAAACAAATCATTCACAAAGCCCTGGCTGCCCACCGCCGCCCCATCGGTGAAATACCTCACCTTCCACCTCAACATTTGCCGCAAGGTCACATCCTTGCCTGCCGCCAGACGATCCTGCTCGGCGACCACCTGCTGAGTCTTCATCCCCTTCTTCACCACTTCCACCACGCGCTCGCCCTGCTCATTCACCACCTCGCGCGTCTTCTCCTCGCCTTCCTCTAACAAAAGCATCCGA
>JALOTR010000355.1 GCA_025457805.1 Akkermansiaceae bacterium
CGAAAACCCGGGGACTCCCTTTGTGGAAATTGTTGTTGGAACTCACACCCGCACAAGTCGCCGCCACGCTGGATCTTTCCTATCTGGAAGATGTGCTGACCCGGGAGCAGGCGATTGATTTTCTAACAAATCCCATCTCCACCCGCAGCAGCCGCGAGGGCGCTCTAACAAGTGGCTATCCCGGTTATGATACTTCCGTCGGGTGGTTTAACTATAGCGACGAGCAGGTCCGTGAAAACTGCAAGCGCGCCATGGACGCCGGTTTCACTGCCATGAAACTCAAGGTCGGCTCCAAAGATGCGGAACGCGATCTCCGCCGCGCCCGCATCGTCCGGGAAGTCGCCGGAGCCGATGCCCGCATCATGGTCGATGCCAACCAGCAATGGACACTTCCCCAAGCGCTCGACATCTGCGCCCGGCTCAAGGAAATCAACCCCTACTGGATCGAGGAACCCACTCATCCGGACGATATCATCGGCCACAAGACCCTCGCCGATGCCATCGCTCCGGTGAAACTCGCGCTTGGCGAGCATGTGCCCAACCGAGTCATTTTCAAAAACTATCTCCAGGTGGAATGCGCCGGATTCATCCAGGTGGATGCCGTCCGCGTGGCAGGCGTGAGCGAGTTTCTGGCAGTGAGCATTCTATGCAAGAAGTTCGGCGTCCCGGTCGTCCCGCATGTCGGTGACATGGGCCAACTCCACCAGCACCTCGTGCTTTTCAACCACATCGGGCTCGATCTTCCTGCGGTGTTTCTCGAGCATATTCCCCATTTGCGCGAGCACTTCTTGAATCCCGTGCGGGTGGAGGATGGCGTGTATCGCACGCCACAGGAAGTGGGTGCATCCTGCGACTTGATTTGATCCATCCAAGCCCCAAGACCCTCTTCATTCATGGCCACCCAAAGCACCATCCAAGGCATCTTCGTCCCGAACATCGTTCCCTATGATTCCAAGGGCCGCATTGATGAGGATGAACTCCGCCGCATCGTCACCTGGCTGCGGGGCAAGGGCGTGACGGGCTTCTATCCGAATGGCAGCATGGGCGAGTTCATCCGCCTGAGTTATGAGGAACGCCGAACTGTTGTTAGAATCGTAAGTGAAAGCGCCGGGGGCATGCCCATTCTAGCCGGAGCGGCGGAAGCCAACATCGAGCTCGTTTTGGAAATGTGCAAATACTGCGCGGATCTCGGCTGCCGCGCGGTTTCCATCACGGGACCCTACTATTACAAACTCACTCAGGAAAGCATCGAGGCCTACTTCCGCGAACTCGCCGCAAAGTCGCCGATCGATATCGTGGTTTACAACATCCCGGTCTTCGCCAACGAGATCTCGCTGCCCGTACTCGAACGCCTTGCTCTCGACTGCCCGCGCATCGTCGGCACCAAGGACACGTCCAAGGACATGGGTCGTTTCCAACAGACGCTTCACATCATCAAACGCCAGCGCCCGGATTTCTCGGTGCTCATCGGTTGGGAGGAACTTCTCTGCACCGGCCTCTTCATGGGTGCGGATGGAGGCACCCTTTCCAGCGCCGGAGTCGTTCCTGAAGTGGTGATGAGCCTCTATCAGAACGCCCGTGCGGGAAAATGGGAGGAAGCCCGGCGCATCCAGTTCGAGTTGCTCGACCTGTTCTCCCTGATGGTCAACGCCCCCAACTTCCCCGAGGGCTTCCGGACGGGTTACGAACTCCGCGGTTTCAAGGCAGGAAACGCACGTTTCCCCCTCTCGCCGGCGGAGCACGACCTGATTGCCGCGATGCGCTCCAAGCTAGCTTGCGTTCTGGCGGGTTGCGGTTTTGACGAAGCCGCCAGCGAATGCCGCCGTCCCGGCAGCGCCACGGTCCCGATGGATGTGGACGCCATCGTCAGCGCTGTATTGCGAAACCTCGGGGCAGACCGTTCCTGAAAAAAGTTGGCGTTGTCCAATTTGAAGCATTGCGCACCCTCATTCTTGGGTTCATTGGTTTTAAACCCAAATGAAAAACCCATTCAAACCCCTGTTTGCAGTCGTCTCCCGCAGTTCCAGTTTTGCCGTCATGACGGTGGCCATCTGCGGCACTTCGTCATTGTCCGCCCAAACCAACGGAACCTGGAGCCTCAACGGGTCCGGCGACTGGAGCACGGCCGGCAACTGGACCAGCGCTGCGGTGGCATCTGGTGCAGGTGCGATTGCGGATTTCTCAACCCTCGATCTCACCGCAGACCAAACGGTGACTGTTGATGCCCCCTTCACCATCGGTGCTCTGACGGCGGGTGATGCCACCACTGCCAGCAACCATTGGATCTTCGCGGGCACCCAAACCCTGACTCTGGACAACGGTGCCAATCCACCGCTCGTCACGGTGAACAACCAATTTACGACCATCAACGCCCCACTCGCCGGGACCAGCGGACTTTCCAAGGCAGGAAGTGGCGTGCTTTTCCTTGGCGGTGCCAACTCCTCGCTGAGCGGGACTCTCACCATCCAGGACGTGGCAGGCACCAACAATAACGGTGTCGTTGTCACCACCAACACTGCCATCGGTGGCCTGACTTCGGTGAACGTCCAAGGCACCGGTGCCACGGGAGGATTCTTCCAGCTCAGCGGCGGCGTCACACTGCCCAACACCGTCGGAATCACCCTGAACTCTCCCGGAGGCAATTCCGTACCACCCGGAGGCATCCGCAGCACGGGAGCAGGCACCATCAACACGATTGAAGGTCCCATCAACGTGACACTGAGCGGCGCGCGCATTTCAAACAACACTGCCACCCGCCTTGACATCACGGGTGCGATCACCGGCACGTTTACCAACCTCCTCTTCCGCAATGCCTCAAACGAAGGAATCCGCCTCACCGGCAGCAACTCTTACTCGGGCGAAACGATCAACTCCGCCGGCATCCTTTGGTTCGATTCGGCATCGGCGCTGTCCGCCAATTCATTGCTCACCATCGCCGCATCGGAAAACGCATCCGTCCAGTTCAGCGGCAGTTTCACCCGCACCCTCGGCAGTGCCGCCGGACAGGTTCGGTTCAGCGCGCTCAACGCCAGCAGTGCCTCACGGGTGATGGGATTCAGCGCCCGTGGCGGCGATCTCACGGTGAATCTGGGCGGTGCCTCGGCTGAGGTGCCATTCAACAATTTCACCACCAACGCCAACGGTCTCGCCACTGCAATCAACACCAACACGCTCTGGCTGAACAATGCGACTGCAACGCACAAAATCACCGTCACGAATCCGCTCAATCTCAACGGAGCAGATCGGACCTTCCAAGTGGATGCCAATGTCGCGGAACTATCCGGCGGCATCACCGGCACCAACAACGTCACCAAGACGGGTACCGGCACACTCATCCACACCCCGGCATTCGATGTTTCAACCGCCCGCACGATCACCGTCAGTGGAGGAACTTTCAATACCACCGGAGCCATTACCGGCTCTGCGGTGCTCACCAAGGCAGGAAGCGGTCTGCTCGTCGCTTCCGGCGGCATCAGCGTTGGCGCCGCGCGCAGCCTGACCATCAGTGGCGGGACGCTTGAGGCATCAGGCGGACTCAACGGTGGCAATTTCCTCGTGACCAAGAACGCGGGCGGAGGCGCATTGCTGCTTTCCGGCCCCTCCACCTGGACTGGGGGACTCACCACCGGCACTGCGGGCACCACCAACTACGGCGTTGTCCGTGTCAGCCATGCGGAAGGACTCGGTCCGGCCGCTACCACGAAAACCATCCAGATGCGCGGCAACAACCAAGGTTTTTCGATCTTGGAACTGACTGGGGGCGTCACCGTGGATGCAAACAAGACTCTGAACGTGTCGGGCAAATCGTTCTATAGCGGAGGCAACGTCGGCGGCAGCCCGATTTCGCTGCGCTCGTCTGCGGGCAGCAATACCTGGAGCGGCAACTTTGCCATCGCTGAAACCGGTGGGGCCTATGGCATCGAAGCGCTCACTGGCAGCACCCTCACCCTCGGCGCAAGTCCCACCACCACCAACACGATCCGGAATTCGGGAACAGCCGACACGCGCCTGCTGAATACCTTCGGAGCCGGGAATTTCGTCCTTAATTCAAAAATCGCGGTCAACGGTACCAGCAAAATCGGGCTCACAGCCAATGGCGGAGGAACCATCACCATCCCCCGCGGCGATAACGACTTCGATATCGTCGCCAACCTTTTTTCGGGCACTGTCGAGATCGTCAAAATGTCGAACAATGGATTGGCCAGTTCCCTCGGTACTGCCTCCTCCTTCAATCTGGGTGGCACACTTCGCTACACCGGCACAGGTGATAGCGCCAACCGGACGCTTGGCCTCCTCCCAAAGGGCGGAACCCTCGAATCAAGTGGCACCGGCCTCCGTCCACCAACGCCGCTCGCGCACTCAAGGGTCATGCTCGCGACCGCTTACCGACAGGAACACGACGGCCCCGGGCTACCGCAACCGGAACGGCCAAGTGGTGATCGGCCCGACCGGCCT
>JALOTR010000356.1 GCA_025457805.1 Akkermansiaceae bacterium
GGTATAGCACCGGTTTCCCAGCAGCCATCCGCCATTCCGCCAACCATCGCGCCTTTCTCATGGCGGAGCCTTACCCTGGCCCGGACAGATTGTCACGCGGAAACTTGATAAATGGCCCGTCCCTTTATCTGTCACGCGGAAACTCTAATAAAAGGTCCGTCCCTTTATCTACTGCTGCTGCCAAACCAACTTCAAGCTGCCCCGATGCTCGCCCCATCCATTTCGCCGCCGAGCGGCTCACCCAGCGCACCGTGAAGTTCATCCGCTGGTTGAAAAACCATTTGGACCTCGAACGCGACTGGGACCGCGCCATCGCCCGTCTCAACTAAGTCTACACCCACTTGTAACCACAATGTTGGACACCGTTGCTAGCCCGTCCCTTTATCTATTTGGATCGTTCTCACGCGGGAGAGTGATTTCGATCTAGGGTGACCGGGGCCGATAGAACAGCTTCAGTGGCCATGGCGTGGGATTCAGCGGGACAAATTTTTCGCCCAATATTGGACACCGTTGTTGTTTCCCTTGCTGATGCCATTAAAGATGGGCCCGCTAGCGGCATTTTCGATGCCCATCCTGCATCAGTGAGATTTCCAAATGCCACAGCTTTTGCTTACTACCTACCTGTCAAATGAGTGCCGCGATTTATTGGAATAAAGGCGCATCGTTGTCGATGATTTACAAGGCCCTTGCCAATCTTGGGTGTGCAAATGGTTACGCTAAAGTTGGGCGCACAGACGATTGGACCCAAAGTTTTAACGAGGGTCGGATTGATGACGCGCTAACTGAAAAGATTAGGCCATATTGCAACGCAAGATGGAGCTTTATGGGGGAACACAACTCCGATAAAATCGAGTTTGTCTGGCAGCCTCAACACAGGCATCGTTCCGGTGCGGGTATCAGCTTATTGCGGGCTGTTCCAAGCGTTGACATCATGCATCGTTGGTTCAATGATGAAGTTCCCTCCGACTGGGAGAACGAAAATCTAGAGCGGGAAATTCGATTTTATGATTTTATGAAACTGGCTGTTTCAGAGCTGCAGGCCGATGTTGTATGTGGGAGCGACACAAACGGCTACGATCTATCTGTAAACACTGAGGATGATTGCATGAATGAATATCACCTCTTCAATAATTCGCATTTCGTGTTTCGCCCACGTGGATGGCAAAAACTCATCTATCATATCGAACGCAAAATGTTTTTGCGCATAGATGAAGATGCCGACGATACGCCTTTGTTTATATTCTGTAATTTAGAAACTGGCGAGGAGATACTTAGTTCTGAGATGTATCCCGAACGCGTGCGTCTCCAGAATGCTTCAATTTAAGATCGTTTTCAACCTGCATCTACGGGATCAGGTGACCCGAAAGCGGACCGGAGTTGGTGGCTGGGGCGAAACGGCCTTTCGACCTCTTCCAGCGCTGATTATTTCAACAAATGTGTGCCGATGGCATCGCTGACGCGGAGTTGGAAAACTCGATTAAAGGTCCGTCCCTTTGTCATATGACTCAGACGTCCCCGGAGAACGACAGACCCCGGGGTTTCAACCCGATGGGCCTGCCGCTCCCCGGGGCTCCCTGTTCAATGGCCCAACATCCAAGGTCTTGCAGTGGCTTTCTGGGATTGCAGCACTCCCAGCTTCGTCTCTTTGGTCCGAACCGGCCGGATCTTGCTCCCACAGCCACACCCGCTGCCACATGAATGGCCCGTGCTCATCCGGGGCTCGTGGCGGCTTTTTTCATTGATCGCATTCGCCTTGCGTTTGATCGGGCTCATCAAGGCGAGGTTCGGCGCGAGGATGAGTCGCTGGCTTAGGCCCGCGCAATTCGGACAGGCGACAGGTTTGTTCCGTTCGTCGATCGCCAGGAGCTCGCGGAAATCCCCGCAGCGGACACAGGTGAAATCATAAACAGGCATGGCGGCGGGGAGTTAGAGGACTTTTGCCAGATCGAAGCCCGGGGTCACACTCTTCGTCGGCCCATGCGCATTCGGCATGATGTCGAAGTCGAAGATCTCCGTGGGCAACCAAAGGGTGGCACAGGCGTTGGGGATGTCCACGATTCCACTGATATGCCCTTCTACCGGAGCCGTTCCGAGAATGGCATAAGCCTGCTCGCCGGTGTAGCCGAACTTCTTCATGTACTCGATGGCATTGAGGCAGGCCATCTTGTAGGAGACAAATGGATCGAGGTAGTGCTGCTTGCCCGATTCGTCCACGGAGATGCCTTCGAAAATGATATGTCGTTTGTATTCCGGTGTCAGCGGGCTGGGAATGAACAGCGGATTGCGGATCGCATACTTGTCCATGCCACCCTTGATCAGGCTGACGCGGATGTCGAGATAGCCGGCCATTTCGATTGCGCCGCAGAATGTGATTTCCCCGTCGCCTTGGCTGAAGTGGATGTCTCCCATGGAAAGACCTCCGTCCTTCACATAGACTGGAAAGTAGACTTTTGATCCGCGAGTCAGGTTCTTGATATCACAATTTCCCCCGTGTTCACGCGGTGGAACCGTCCGGGCACCTTCTGCAGCCGCCGCGTCGCGGGCGGCACCGGTCATGCGCCCCATGTGGGCGGTCGCGGCGGAGGGCAGCGCGCAAAGCGGGGGCACCCGGTCCGGATCGGTATCGAAGAGTTCCTTCTCACGTACATTCCAGGTGTTGAGCATTTCCTTGGATGGCAAACATCCGATAAGCCCCGGATGCATGATGCCCGCGAACTCGACGTTCGGAATGTGGCGCGAGGATGTGTAAATTCCGTGGAAGTCCCAGCAGGCCTTCCGAGCATCCGGATAGTGGTCGGTCAGGAAACCGCCACCGTTGGTTTTGGCGAAAAGCCCCGTGAATCCCCACTCGGATTCCTTGAGCACCCCGACGTCGAGGATGTCCACGACCAACAGATCGCCGGGCTCGGCTCCGTCCACCCCGATCGGGCCGGACAGATAATGGACCTTGGTCAGATCCACCACATCGATGTCATTGGCCGCATCATCATTCTTGATCTGGCCACCTGTCCAATCGATGCACTCGACGCGGAATTCATCTCCGGGCTTTACCATGGCCACCATGGGAATGTCCGGGTGCCAGCGGTTGTGAAGGTAATCCTGGGATTCCGGTGTGGCGTCGAGGTCGACTTTGATCAGTGTTTTCATATGGTTGTATCGGTTTGGGGTTAAGGGGGGCTTCAAACGGCGAGCATGGCCTTGATCTGGTCTGCATCCACATCGCAACGGCGGTCCTCGCGAACGAGGTTGCCTTTATCGATGACCATGATGTTGTCGCAGGTATCCAGGACGAAGCTCAGGACCTGTTCGCTGACGACGATGGTGAGCTTCCTCATGTCGCGGATCTGGCGGAGGCTACGTGAGATATCCTTGATGATGGAGGGCTGGATTCCTTCCGTGGGCTCGTCCAGCAGTAGCACACTCGGCTTGGTCATGAGAGCGCGGCCGATGGCAAGTTGCTGTTGTTGGCCGCCGGACAGATTGCCGCCTTTGCGCTTGCGCATTTCATGCAGCACGGGGAACAGCGCGTAGATTTCATTCACCTCATCCTTATCCACTCTTCCGGACACACCGGAAATGAGGTTCTCATACACGGACAGGTAAGGAAATATCATGCGGCCTTGAGGCACGAAGGCGATTCCCTGCCTGACGCGTCTATGGGAGGGTTGATTGGTGATTTCATTGTGGTTGAGCGTGATCTTGCCCGCACGGGTGGGAATCATGCCGATAAGGGCGCGGAACAAGGTGCTCTTGCCCATGCCGTTGCGACCCACGATGCCGAGAATTTCTCCCTCGGGAGCCGTGAAGCTCATGTCGGGGATGACGATGCTTTGTCCGTAGGATACCTGGAGATTTTTGACGGAGATCATGATGTTAGTGTCCGATGTAAACTTCGATGACTTTGGGATCCGCGCTGACCATTTCCATGGAGCCCTCTGCCAGGATCTTGCCGAGGTGCATGACGGTGACCCGGTCCGCAATTTCGCGGACGAATTCCATGTCGTGCTCGATGACCATGACCGAACGGTCCTTGGAAATCCTCCGGAGCAGGTTGGCTGTTTCATTCCGCTCACGAACACTCATGCCCGCAACGGGTTCATCCAACATGATGATCTCCGGTTCCTGCATGAGAAGCATGCCGATTTCCAACCACTGCTTTTGTCCATGGCTGAGGATCCCTGCTTCCGTATCGAGCTTGTCGCTGAGTCCGATCTGACTGGCGACGTCCTCGCATTGTTTCTTGATCGCAGCGGTGCGGCGGAACAACAAGCATCCGATGACCCCACGTCCGGTCGGGTGGGACAGTTCGAGGTTCTCGAAAACTGTCAGATTCTCGTAGATTGAGGGATTCTGGAACTTCCGGCCGATGCCATCGCGGACGATCTTGTATTCCTTCCGACCGCGGAGCTCCCTTCCCTTGAATTTGATGGAGCCC
>JALOTR010000357.1 GCA_025457805.1 Akkermansiaceae bacterium
GAAACCCGCCCGCGTGCCGATCGCCGAAACCTGGGCCGCCATGGAAGATCTCGTCCGCGCCGGAACTCCCATCGTCATCGTGTCGGACATCCTCTCCGATCACTTCGCCGCCAATTCCATTTTGCTCCATCACGCATGAACTTGCTGCACGGAGATTGCCTGAAAGTGCTGCCTAAATTGGATGCCGGATCCGTGGATCTGGTCGTCACCTCCCCACCCTATAACTTGGGGATCAACTACAAAAGCTTCAAAGATACCGCACCGCGTGAGGAATTCCTCCAGTGGTGCCATGCTTGGGCGAGTGAGGTGAAACGGGTGATGGCGGACGATGCCTCATTTTTCCTCAACGTCGGTGCTGCTCCTGCAAATCCGCTGATGCCGCACCAGTTGATCCTTGCCCTCACCGATGGAGCGGATCCTTTGTTCAATCTCCAGAATACCTTCCACTGGATCAAGTCCATCACCATCGAAACTGTTGGCGGCGAGCAGATCAGCGCCGGTCACTTCAAACCGATCAACTCGAAGAGATATGTCAACGACTGTCACGAGTATGTGTTTCACCTGACCAAGACCGGCAACATCGAACTCGACCGCCGTGCCGCAGGCGTTCCCTACGTTTATAAATCGAACATCGCGCGCTGGGGGATTGCAGCCTTCACTGGAATCGAACTGGACGCCCATTATCTGGAAACCGCGCGGCTCCGCCTTGAGGAGGAGCATGACCGCCAGTCTGGTCAATTGTTCTGAGGCGCGAGTATCGACTCACGGGCTTCCGAACGGCTTCAATAACGAGTGGTGGTTTTCTCGGTCGTCACGCTCGCATCAGGACTATAAGGGTCCGAGATGGTCCTCGTCGTGGTCGTTGTAGCGGAGGCAGGTGCGATGCCGCTCGGATCCACATAGGCCGTGCAGTTGGATAGAACCATGAGAAAGACAAGGATGGTCATGCTTTGGACAAGTGATTTCATGAGGTAGTTGGGTTGTTCTTCAATTATCTCCAGCAGATCCTGTTCCCTCTTCTCCTTTTGAGTCCCATTCCCTGCAAACAAGGGGTTTGCAGCGGAATATCCTTCTCGCTTCGCACGACGCCGCAGTGCATTCCGCACTAACGAATGCAAAGCAGATGTGTTCTGCACGCAACCCTTCCGTGGACCCCGGAACATGCGACTGCGCGATTCCGTGCCATTATCCGCAAATACCTTGCCTTGCGTGCTGGTATGTCTTCTGCGAAAGACTTGCACTCAAACCCTTTTTGTTACCGCACCCATGTTCCCACTTTCCCTCCGCCAATCCTTCCTCGTCCTGTTGTGTTTCATTCCAGTCAGCATCCATGCAGATCAGGACAGCCTCGGAACCATGGGGATCTATCTTGAAAACGATGCGGTGGGTGAATCCGATGGGCACTATTCGAGTGGTCTTAAACTCAGTTGGAGTTCTCCGGATCTCGCCGACCTTAAGGATTGTCCGTATCCAAGCCCGCTGTTGGGCGCGCTTCATCTTTATCCGGACATCGATCATTCCGACTATCGCAAGAACGTGGTTTATGGCATTGGCCAGAATATTTATACTCCTCTGGACACCGATACGGCGAAACTCGTCCTTGATGATCGACCTTACGCGGGCTGGCTCTATCTGGCTTTTGGATTGGTATGGAAAACGCCCACCGAGCGAAACTCACTCGCTCTCGACATCGGCGTGGTGGGGCCATGGGCGCTTGGTGAGGAAACACAGGGACTCGTCCATGGCTGGCTCGCCCTCGACAATTCGCAGGGCTGGGATAAGCAGCTCGATAATGAACTCGGCATCATTTTATCTTATGAAAAGACCTGGCGTCTCCCCGTACATGTGGACCCCACCGGCCACGAATGGGAACTCCTTCCCCATGTGGGGGTCGCACTTGGCAATGTGAGAACCTCAGCCAATATCGGAGGAGAAATCCGTTGGGGCAAAAACCTGCCCCAGGACTTCGGCACTTCCCAACTCGGTGCCACATCCACCACCTCCACTCCCTTCGATCACACCTCAGGCGTCCAGAAGTGGGGATTTTATATCTTCACCCGGGCGGATGCCCATGCCGTCGCCCATAACATCTTCCTCGATGGCAATACTTTCTCCGACAGTCATTCGGTGGACCGCAACATCTTTGTCGCAGATCTCAGCATCGGTTTTGCCATCACGCGCGGAAACACCAAGCTGGCCTATGCCCATGTCTTCCGCACCCGCGAGTTTCGCGGGCAGGATGAAGCCGAAATCTTCGGCACCATCTCCTTGATCCGCACTCTCTGATTGAGGAGGCGTTCTCCCCAATCACGCATGACACAAGGAAGGCATGATCTCAGTCGCCGAGTCCGGCAAAGCCATCAAGTGATTTCGGCACTTGGACCTGCCCGATCGTGTGGAGGATGCCGTTTCCTGCCAGGACATCCGTGCTGAAGGTCTTGGCGTCGCCTATCTTGATGTCCTTGCCGTCCACATCGATTTTCAACTTTTCGCCATTCATCGTTTTGACCTCGCCGTCTTTGAAATCGACCGCGAACATGCGTCCGGCAATCACATGATAAAGTAGGAGTGAGCGCAGCTTCTCCTTGTTTTCCGGAAGCATCAGTTTTGCGAGTGCGCCTTCCGGAAGCCGGGAGAACGCCTCATCCGTGGGGGCGAAAACCGTGTAGGTTCCATCCGCTCCCAGTGTGGTAGCCAGTCCAGTCGCTACCAGGGCCTTGGTAAACAGGCTGAAGGAGGTGCTGTCAGCGATGATTTTGGTCAACGATCCCGGTTTTACGACTTGGGCTTCTTCGGCCGGCGCCGGATCAGCCAAGGCCTTTTGCGCCATCGTGGCGGGAACTGCGATGAAAATGGGCGCAAGCAGACATGCCCACTGTGTGTTGGTTGGATTCTTCATAATGGTTGGATTCTGGTTTTTTGAATTGGAATGATGACCTCGCAATCGGTGAGCCATCCTCCTCCGGAAGCAGAAGCACTTGAAAACCAGATGAATTTCAAATGTCGGAGATCATCGTCGTGGCAATATGCAAGCGGAGCGCCGTGCAATTGGCACGGTCTATCGCCGGGTGGATGATAGATGGTCCACGCACTCCGGTAACGAAGTGGCGACATCCGTGGCACCGGATTCGAGTAGCACGCGTTGAAGTTCGGGTAGTATGGGCGCGAGCGACCACAGGCCGACAAGGATGCGAGTGTCCGGTGCCTTCGCTTGAATCCGCGCACAAAGACCACGCGCATGCAGTGGCGAAGTGGGAGGCACGCATGAGATGCAGATATAATCCGGATTTCCCGCAATCACCCATTCGGTCAAGTCGCGTTGGGGTATTCCTTCCGGAGCGGTCTCCACCGTATGTCCCCGTTGCCGAAGGAGATATCCCAACATCATTGTTGCAAGGGCATCGCGCCGGGTTCGCGCCGGCACACAACGAATATGCAGACCGGATTCCCGCGGCGCGGCCCCAGCCGGTGAAAGCGCATCCGAGCGATCCTCAAGATCGGCGATGATATCCGAGATTCCCTGCTCGATTCCATGGAACTGATCATCCTCCAGGATTCCGGTCCGATGATCGACCCCGGCCGTGGTGGAGATGGGAATCAACACGTTGTCAAACAAGGCGGAGACGGATTGATTCTGGAGATATGCCTCCACCACTTCCATCCCGTCGTGATCGCCGGGGCGGAGAAGCCGTTGATAGAGATCTTCGGCGGACGACAAGGGGGTTTTATCGCTCAACAGGATGCTGAGAAAGGCCAACTTCGGAATGTGTCGTCCCATCACGACGAGGCAAACCGTGAGTGGAGCCGAAAGCACAAGTCCCACCGGGCCCCAAAGCGAGGTCCACACCAGTGCAGCCACAATCAACGCCAAGGGGGTGACTCCGGTGCTGGAACCATAGAGCCAGGGTTCCATCACATTGTTGCTGATGAGTTCGAGGATGATGAACAAGCCTAGAGTCAGCAGCGGAACCATCCAGCCGGGTGATGAGGCAAGTGACAGGAGTATCGGAAAAGCAGCCGCAATCCATGGCCCGACATACGGAAGGAACCTGAGCACCGCAGCCAGGGCACCCCATAGAAGGGCATTGGGAACTCCGATGAAATATAGCCCGATGGCCAAGGGTACGCCATAAGTGACATTGATCATCAATTGCATCATCAGATATCGGGAAATCCGCGAGCCCGCATCATCCATCGCATTGGTGGTTTCCCGCAAGTGGCCTTCTCCCACGAGACGGATCATCCGGTCCCGGAGGTCTTCCCGTTGGAGCAGCATGAAAACCAACAACAGGAATACCAATCCCGCCGTGCCAATCGGCCCGACCACCGGCATCAAGAGGGATTGCGCGAGTTTGAGGCGATCGCCATTTCCGTCGACGATTTCCACGGGCATTGGCTTGCTTTGCGTATCGCTTTCTCTTTCCTGAGCTGTGCCGATACCTGTCTTGCCTGCATCCTCGATCTGCAGATCCTTGAGGGTGCGCGTAACCTTGGACAATACATCACTGCCGGAATCTTGAATCGCCCTTAGCTTGGTCTGGATGTTGTCCTTGTAATCTGGAAGTTTGCCAACCAGATCCACCGCCTGGCGGCTGAGCACCCACCCGATCAGGATCGTGGAACTGAAAATGATGATCACCACAAAAATCACCGATCCGGTGCGCCCCAGCCAGCGCTCCAGACGGGTGACCAAAGGTGCCAGCAAAAATGTGAGCAAGGCAGCGAGCGCCAGAGGAACCAGAAGCTCCCTTCCAAAATACAAAGCCGCAATCACGAAGGCTGTGAGCAACACGGACGAGATGGTGCCCAGAGAATCCGCGACGGACTGTTTTTTGACGGGAAT
>JALOTR010000358.1 GCA_025457805.1 Akkermansiaceae bacterium
CCGCTCCGCCCCGCCGTTGCTTTCGGCCTCGCGGACGGCGCCCAGGCTCTTGAGCATCCGCAGTCCTTGGCTGGCGGAGCCTTTGCTGATCTGGAGACGGTGAACCAGGTCGTCGAGGGAAAGGGGAGATGGGGAAATGAAGAGCAGGCCGTAAATTTCCCCAATCGAGCGGGGGAGCCCCAGAACCCGGACTCCGTCCACGAAGACATCGACCACCTGGCGCTGCAGAGGATCGAGATTTTGTGCTGATCCGTCCGGCGGATGGTTCATGGATGCGGATGTTAAGGAGGAAACGAGTTTGTTCAATTCTTTTTGAACAAACCGCTTCCAGCCTTGATTTCAGCCCCCCAAGCTGCTGCTTTCCAGTCCATGCGCATTCTTATCACGGGCGGAGCGGGTTTTTTGGGGTCCCATCTTTGTGAACGGCTCCTCAACGAGGGGAACGAGGTCATCTGCCTTGACAACTTTTTCACCGGGCGCAAACGCAACATCGCCCACCTCTTGGAAAATCCCTACTTCGAGCTCGTCCGGCACGATGTGACGGAGCCCTTCAAATTCGAGGTCGATCACATTTACAACCTCGCCTGCCCGGCCTCCCCGCCGCACTACCAGCACAATCCCATCAAAACCACCAAGACCTCGGTGATGGGAGCCATCCACTGCCTCGGGCTGGCAAAACGGCTCGGAGCCCGCGTGTTTCAGGCGTCCACTTCGGAGGTGTATGGCGATCCGGAAGTGCATCCGCAGCCGGAGTCGTACTGGGGCAGCGTCAATCCCATCGGCGTTCGTTCCTGCTACGATGAAGGCAAGCGCTGCGCGGAAACCCTCTTCTTTGATTACCATCGCCAGAACAAAGTGGACATTCGCGTGGTGCGGATTTTCAACACCTACGGCCCGCGCATGCTGCCGGACGATGGCCGGGTGGTTTCAAACTTCATCGTCCAGGCACTTCAGGGCAAGGACCTCACGATTTATGGCGACGGCACGCAGACGCGTTCGTTTTGTTATGTGGACGATCTCATCGAAGGCTTCGTCCGCCTGATGAACCACCCCTCGATCACCGGTCCGGTCAACATCGGCAACCCCGGCGAGTTCACCATGCTGGAACTCGCGGAATTGGTTCTGAAAAAAGTCGGCGGGCCTTCCAAGATCACTTATTTTCCACTGCCCGGTGATGATCCGAAGCAACGCCAACCGGACATCACCCTCGCCAAGAGCGAACTCGGATGGACGCCGAAGGTTCCTCTCGATGCCGGGCTCGATTCCACCATCGATTACTTCCGCAAGCTGCTGGCGGAGTGAGGGGATGGGGAACCACGGAATACTCGGAACACACGGAAGAAAACCAAGATTCGTCAGATTCGTTCGATTCGTGGTGCCTATAACTTCTGCCCTCTAACGGATCTCACCTTTGTATAAAACCTCATCCCACGAGGTGATACCGATCGTCTTGAGATAGGGCGCGGCCACCTCGTTTTCTTCCGGGGTGCCGAGTGCCTTGTAGAGATGCCAGATGGGCTTTTTACCCATGGGATCGCCGGGTTCATCGGGAAATTTCCGCAAGCCGATGCGCAGGCCGCCTTCGCTGCGGTTGTCGATCCAGTTGTGATATTGCCAGGACTCGACCGAGGAGAGCGCATTGATTTTCTTCCATGCCAGCGCCATGCCGGCGGCTTGGTCTTCGAGCGACTTGGGCGAGTAGTCCTTCGAGTTGAAACCGTTTTCAGATAGATGCACCGGCCGGACCTTGCCTTTGTGTAAAAGGGCAGGCTGTTTCATGTAGGCATCCAGCACTTCTAGGTTCTTCGGAGTGATCTTGGCGGAATTGAAATCGAAGGTTGCCTGCTCATCCTCCCAAGTGCGCGGATTGAACAGGTTCTGGGGATAAGGATGATAGGCCATCGCCCAAGGGAAATCCCCTTCTGCCGCGGTGTGGCGGAGCAGCAATTCCACCATGCGCTTGGAACCATACCAACGCTTTTCACCCGCCTTCGCCCAATGGTGGGTGAGGGTGATGAAGGGGCGTGCGTTGGGATCGTATTGTCGTGCGATGAGGTCGGTGAGACGCATCGAGCGCTGATAGAGATCCATGTAAACCGCGGCCGGTTTTTCCCCGGCATTCGTCCACACCCAGCCGGCGTCCACTTCGTTGTGAATGATCCAATGATGGATCCGGCCGTATTTTCCATCGAGCCGCGACCAACGTTCCGCCATCAGGTTGAGGATCGCACCATACAGGGAAATGCCCTCTTCCGAGGTGACGTTCGGCATGGCGAAAGTGCCTTCCTTGACGGCATCCGGATGACCGAGCTGGCGGATGAGCGGATCGGCGGATTTAGCAGAGTTCGCCACTAACAGAATGGCGGAAACCATCACATTGTGTTTCATCGCTTCCAGAAATGTCGCATCGTATCCCTGAAGTGCGGCAGTGCGCGCATGATAGGTGCGGCCTTGCCATTGGAACGGCTCGGTCCCGGGGCCGGGCTTGAGGGAAACCAACGAATGCACCATGACATTCACGGTCACTGCCGTGATGCCAAGGTCGGCAAGTTCATTGGGCAGGCGGCCGCGATTCCATCCACCAAGTCCTTTTTTGTTAGGGGGATGGATCGGCGGCAGTCCGGGCGCGCGGCAATCTACCCATCCGGCGTATTTTGCATGCGAGAGGGGCTTGATTGCGGTCCCGGCCTTTTCCACCAACTGCCATCGCGAAGTGAGCCGATCGTATTCCAAAGTGCCCCGTTTGCGCTTGCGGGGCACATCGATGACAAAACTGCCATCTTCGCGCGGTTTCACCTCAATGAGCGTTTGCCATGACTCCGGCGCATCCAGAATCACATCCATGGGAATGTCTGCGAGATAACAGATCGAAGTGCCCTTGGGGACTTGTCCCTCAATGCGTATGGCATTTCCTCCGGCGGAAACCTTCAGGATCTCCGCAGGAAACGAGGTTTTGAAATAGGCATCCAGCGCTTCTTCGGTGGCGGATGCGCTGGGCTTGTTGCGGATCGCATCAAACTCACCCGGCACCTCGGCTCTCAAGCGGACCTTGCGAAGTTGAATCACCCGATCTGCAGGGAGTGGCAAATCGATCCGCAGGTTCTGCCATCCGGCGGGAAGTGGTTTTCCCGGAGCTTCCAGGCGGGCGCTGTAGGGCGTCCATGTCTCGCTGTGGCCGATGAGTGGCAGGTAACGTGCGGTCTTTGCTTCATACGGCGGGCCGGGCAACACGGCGAAGGATGGCACGCCGCCCGCGCAGAAATACTCGAATTCGATCACCCGCTGTGCCGGTGCAGGCGCGGACTTGGGCGATGCGAGCACCGACATCGGACCACGAATTTCATACACTCCCGCATTGGCTACAAATGACGGATGAGGTCCATCATTGCGCTTCAATTCCAACTCGACCGCTGCCTCGGCATGAAGAAATCCGGTGCACGAAACGAGGACGAGGACGGCTGCGCGCAAGCCTTGAATGCAGGATGTCATATCAAAGTGCTGCGCTGAATTGATAGGTGCCGGATCCCAGCAGCAATTGCTTGCCATCCTGCTTGCGGATGCCGTTCCCGATCACGATCGCATTGCCCTTTTCCTTGAGTTCGCCTTTCACAGGAAGGATCACATCGGCGCTGGTGTTGGGCGGGACGATGATATCTGCGGTGAAAACGCCATCCACTATCTTCCACGAACAGGCGAGCTTGCCGTGGCGGGTTTCCATCGATGCGGCGGCATGGGTGATGGTGCCGGTAGGGCGGGGGGCGATGCGGACGCGGTCGAAGCCCGGCGCGGCGCGGTCAATGCCCGCAAGTTCGCCCATCATCCACTCGCACACCGCACCGAAGGCATAGTGGGAAAATGAATTCATCTCCGGAGTATGGACCCCCTTGCCCTTGATATAGGAATTCCAACGCTCCCAAATCGTGGTCGCGCCATTGTCCACTTCATATCCCCAACTCGGGAACTCGCGTTGCTGGATCAGGATGCCGGCGATGTCGTGGTGGCCATGCGCCGAGAGTGCGGGAAGCAGCGGACGGGTGCCGAGGAATCCCGTGGTCATCTTGTTGCCATTGTCCTTCACCAGTTTGGCCAAATGCGCGGCGGAAGCGGCGCGTTTGGCTTCAGGGATCAGGTCGAAAAACAAGGCCATCGCATAAGTCGATTGATTGTGCACGGTGAGCGAGGCATCCGGTTTCAGATAGATCTTCTGCCATGCGGCCGTGACCTTGGCGGCGTCCGCCTGATAGGCAGCAGCTTGTTTTTTCTCACCGATGGCAGTTGCCATTTCCGCCATCAAGCGGGCGCAGTAGGCATGATAGGCGAGATCGATGAACTGGATGGGAGTCTTCACATCGCCGAGTGAAAGCCAGTCGCCGAAATTGCAATCGTCCGTGGCACCATCGAGTTCGGGATCGCGCA
>JALOTR010000359.1 GCA_025457805.1 Akkermansiaceae bacterium
ACAAACACGATCCCGCGAAGAAGGTGGGATTGGTGGTCGATGAATGGGGCATCTGGTCCGCGCCGGAACCAGGCACGAACCCTGGTTTTCTCTATCAGCAAAACACCCTGCGCGATGCGATGGTGGCCGCACTCCATTTTCATATCTTCCACCGCCATGCGGACCGGGTGACGATGGCCAACATCGCCCAGACGGTGAACGTGCTTCAGGCGATGATCCTCACCGACAAGGAGAAGATGTTACTCACGCCGACGTATTGGGTGTTTGAAATGTTCAAGGGTCACCAGGGTGGCACCGTCATCCCGGTCGAGGTAACGGGACCGGAGTATGCGGCAGCAGGCAAGAAGGTTCCGGCAATCAGTGCCTCGGCCACGCGGGATCAGGAAGGGAAACTTCTTGTGTCATTGGTGAACAGCAATCCGAGCGACACGATTTCCCTCAAGCTCGCGTTGAAGGGCGTCGCCGGGAAAAAACTGAGGGGTCGCATCCTGACGGCAAGCACCATGCAGGCCCACAACACCTTCGCCACTCCGGAAGAGGTGAAACCGGCTGATTTCTCCGTGGTCCAGCTTGATGCGGAGGGTGTGGCGTTGGAAATTCCCGCCAAGTCGGTCATTACCTTGGAAATCCGCTGAAGCCGCCGCCCGCTCAAGCCTGCTCAAGCCCGGTATTGCCAGCGCCGCCGCAGTCACGCATAAGAGACCTATGTTGCGCAGGTTCTCCACACCATTCACTCTGGTCACCCTCATCGCCACCACGGCCTCCACGCCGTTGGGAGCGGAGGAATTCTCCTTCGATAAACTCCGCGAGAAGGCACGCACGATCGCCGCATCGCCGCACCAGCCATCGCCACTGAAGCTCGACGAGTTCTGGAAAAACCTGAACTACGATCAACATCGCGACATCCGTTTCCAGATGGAGGAGGGTTTGTGGGCGAAGGAAAAATTGCCGTTTTCCATCGATTTTTTCCACCCGGGGTGGACCGCGAAGGAAATGGTCACCATCCACGAAGTGGTCGGTGGCGATGAAAAGCCGCTGGTTTTTGATCGATCGCTTTTCGATTACGGAAAACAAAAAATCCCCGCCAATACCCCATCGCCACAGGGATATGCGGGCTGGCGGGCGCGCTGCCACTTGAACACGGCGGACTACATGGATGAGTTCCTCGTGTTTCTCGGAGCGAGTTATTTCCGTGCGATCCCGGCCAATTCCCCTTACGGCGTGTCGGCGCGCGGGCTCTCGATCAACAGCGGCCTGCCGGGCGTGCCCGAGGAGTTTCCGGTCTTCACCGAGTTTTTCCTGCAGCGTCCCGAGAAGGACTCCAAATCACTCAAGGCGTGGGGCCTGCTCGATGGCGAAAGCGTCTCCGGTGCCTATCAGTTCACCATTACTCCCGGCAAGGAAACGGTGATGGATGTGGAGGCGGAAATCACCCTGCGCAAACCCGTCCAGCAGCTCGGCCTCGCACCGTTTTCCTCGATGTTCTGGTTCGGCGAAGGCACGCACCCCAAGCCCTACGACTTCCGCCCGGAAATCCACGACAGCGATGGACTCCTGATGGAACTCGAAAGCGGAAATCTCCACTACCGCCCGCTCGAACACAGCCACAACAAGTTCCGCCACTGCGTTTTCAAACTGGAGAAACCCCGCTCGTGGTCGCTCGTGCAGCGCGACCGCTCGTTTGCTTCCTATCAGGACATCGAGGCAAAATATCATGACCGCCCCACCGTCCGCGTCGAACCGGTGAAGGGGCTCGACTATGGGAAACTTCATCTCATCGAAATGCCCACCATCGACGAGACGGGCGACAACGTCGTGCTCGTTTGGGAACCCGAACCCGCGCTCGAAGTGGGCAAGCCCTTCCACTTCCATTACCGCCTCCGCTGGATTCGCGATCCGGAACCATCCGGGCTCTTTACCGTCCGCGCCACGCGTTCCGGCACCCCTGTCCAGCAACCGGACCAAGTGCTCATGGCCATCGATTTCGCGAAGCCGCTCCAACCCGTCGCCAAGGTCGGCGATCCGAAGTGGGATGACACCAAGGGCTGGAAACCCGTGGTCACCCTGAACCAGAAGGAAGTAAAACTCATCCACGTGGGCATGGACGACATGAGCATGGCCAACGTGGACGACCTGCCCGCCGGTCTCGGCCGCAGCGACAAGCTCCACATGCCGCAGGTGCTACGGGCGTTTTTCGTGCTGGAACCGCCCAAGGGAATGGACCAGATCGACATGACCTGTGAACTCCAGGATGCCTCCGGGAAGGTGGTTTCGGAACGTTGGGTTTACCTCTGGACGAGGTGAAATTTCAGGGTTTGGACAAAACTGATCCCGCAACCCATTGAGAATCAGAAATCGAAATTCTTTTTTGAACTGTAATTAGAATAATTCTTGATATCGGCGGGTCTGCTCCTAAGTTGCCGCCGCGATGGTCAGCAACGCCCCAGATCCCAACCCCATTCCGGATATTCCCGAGGAAATTGCCGGTCTGCGCATGACGCGGCAGCGCCAGGAAATTTACCGGATTCTCATCGAGCAGCGGAACCACCCGACAGCCAACGAGGTCTTCATGCGAGCCAAGGACCGGCTCCCGAACATCTCGCTCGCTACAGTTTACAACTGCCTCGAAGCGCTCGTGCAACACGGCATCATCCGGCAGGTCAACTTCGAGCGCGAATCCTCCCGCTACTGCCCGAACCTCCGCGAGCACGGCCATTTCCATGACGCCACCACCGGCGTGATCCACGATGTCGATTTCAAACCCGGCGTGAGCCTCGCCGATGTCCTCAACCTCCCACCCGGGGCCGTCATCCAGGACGTCGAAATCACCCTCCGCGGCAAACTCGTCGCCCCCTGAAACCAATTTCAAATCCCCCATTTCCAATCTCCTTTCTTATACCATGAGCCTCCACATCCAAGACCTCCACGCCACCCTCGAAGACGGCACCGAAATCCTCAAGGGCGTCAATCTCGACATCCCCAAAGGTGAAGTCCATGCCATCATGGGGCCCAATGGTTCCGGCAAATCCACCCTCTCCAAAGTGATCGCCGGCCACGAAGGCTATGTCGTCACCGGTGGCACCGTAACTCTCGATGGCGAGGAAATTTTCGACATGTCCATCGATGAGCGTTCACGCGCCGGCATCTTCCTTGCCTTCCAATATCCTTCCGAAGTTCCCGGCGTTTCGAATGCCAACTTCATCCGCGCCGCACTGCAAGCCCGCTTGCCGAAGGGTCAGGAAATCGATGCCGTCGCCTATTACAAGAATCTCTACTCGAAGATGGATCACCTCGAAATGGACCGCAAATTCACTGCCCGCGCCGTGAACGAGGGCTTCTCCGGTGGTGAGAAAAAACGCAACGAGATCCTTCAAATGATGATGCTCGAGCCCAAGTATTGCATCCTCGATGAAACGGACTCCGGCCTCGATATCGATGCCCTCAAGATCGTCGCCAAAGGCGTGAACGCCATGCGCTCCGCCGAGCGCGGCATGTTGCTCATCACCCACTACCAACGCCTGCTCGATTACATCAAGCCCGACCACGTCCACGTCATGGCCGAAGGCCGCATCGTCCGCTCCGGCGGCCCCGAGCTCGCGCTCGAACTCGAAAAAGACGGCTACGAATTCCTCAAGGAAGCCGCCCTCGCCTAAATTTTCTGATCACTGATCACTCGTCACTTACCACTCTCTCCCATGTCCTACGAAGAATCCACCGCCACCCTCGATCTGGAAACCCGCGAGGCGATCGACATCGACCGCAGCAAGGGGGATTTCACATTTCCCGAGCGCAACAAATTCGACGCCGGCCGCGGGCTGACCGAGAAGACCATTGATTATATCTGCGATGTGAAGAACGACCCGGACTGGGTTCGCGAATTCCGTCACAAGGCGCTCAAGGTGTTCCGTGACAAACCGATGCCCACCAACTGGGCGACCAAGGATTTGGAGAACATCGATTTCGATATCATCCGCTATTATCTATCCGATGGCGAGAAGCCCAAACGTTCCTGGGACGATGTGCCCGCCGACGTGTTGGAAACCTTCGAGCGTCTCGGCATCCCGCAACAAGAGCGCGCCTTCCTCGCTGGCGTGGAAGCACAGTTCGACTCGGAAGCTGCCTATTCCAACGTGAAGGAAGAACTCACCAAACAAGGTGTCATTTTCTGCAACTCCACGGAAGGCCTCAAGGAGCACGAGGAAATTTTCCGCCCCTGGTTCGGCAAGGTCATTCCTACCGGAGATAACAAATTCTCCGCTCTCAACAGCGCGGTTTTCTCCGGCGGATCCTTCATCTACATCCCGAAAGGCGTGAAGCTGAAACAACCGCTGCAAGCCTACTTCCGCATCAACTCGGAAAACTTCGGCCAGTTCGAGCGCACGCTCATCATCGCCGATGAAGGATCGGA
>JALOTR010000360.1 GCA_025457805.1 Akkermansiaceae bacterium
GGTCGATGCCGACCTCTCCGAACTCGTTTTCGATCACAGCGATGCGGAGGCCGTGATTTTCCGTGAGGATGCGGTTGAGAAGGGTGGTTTTTCCGGAGCCGAGGAAGCCGGTGAGGACGGTGACGGGGAGTTTGCTTGGCATGATTGGGGAGTTGTCGGGTTATAGGATCTTCCTGAGGGACTGGGGCCAGGGATCGGGGAAGGATTCGCCGCGTTGCCAGGCGGCGACTTCTGCGTCCGTACAGAGGGCATGGCGAAGAGCGGCGGCGAAGGCTTCGCGGGCGGCGGGCAGGCCGATGAGGGTGAGTTCGATGTGGCGGTCGCCGAAGACGGGGTCTTGATGTTTCAGTTGTTCCCGCAGGAGTTCGCGTTCTTCCGGGAGGAGCTTTCCATCGGAGTGGTGGGCAATTTCCGCGCGCCACTGGCCGGTGAGTTCGAGGGAGATCTGGCTGCCGGATTGTTGCCAAAGCAGGACATGGCCGGGGCGTGAGGCAAGCCACAGGAAACCCTTGGTGCGGTAGAGGCCGGTGCCGAGATGGTTCTGGCAGGCATCGTAGAGGCGTTGCGGATGGAAGGGCCGCGAATCACGCAGGATGATGAAATCGATGTCCGGGGCGGTGGTTTCCGAACAGATATGATCTAACAGACCCATATCTCTCGCGCGGCGTTTGAGGAGGTCCGATTTCGGTGCGGAAACGCCATCGAGTTGGGAAAGCAGCAGTCCGGCGTTGGCTGAGAGACCAATGGCAGCGCGGGGTTGGAGCTTCTGCAGGGTTTTGACCTGTGCTTCGAGAGTGGCCTTGGGGAGGGTGTCGGTTTTGGTGAGAATGATGATGCTGGCGAAGGCGATTTGTTCGGTGAGGACCGCGGCGGCTTGTTGGAGGGCGGGATCCTCGGGTAGTGCCTGATTTCCTGCGAGGCTCAGCCCATCCGCGAAGTCGCGGTGGAGATTGAGAGCATCCACCGTGACGATGAAGTGCCTCAGAACAAACCGGGCATCCTGGGTGAGCGCGGCGATAAGTGGCCAGGGTTTGGCGGCCCCGGTGCTTTCCACCAGAACCATGGTTGGGGCGGGTGTGAGGGTGACGATTTCACCCAGAACGCGACCCAGAGAATGCTGAAGATTTTCGCGGGCGTGGGTTCCGTGCAAGGCGGCGGTGCGCCCCACAAGTTTCCCGGCCTCGGTTTTGGAACCTTCCGGTGCGAGCAGTTCGGCATCGAGGCCGAAGTCGCTCAGGTCATGCACGATCATGGCCGCATCCGCGAGCGCTTCATCCCGCCGCCAGCGGCGGAGCAAGGTGGTTTTTCCGGAGCCGAGGAAGCCGGTGAGGACCGTGATGGGGATCATGGTGGTTCAGCCGCGGAGGAGTTGTTTGGGACGCGGAGGCGTGGATGTGGCGGCGAGTTGCCACCACTTCGCGGCGAGTGGTGGGGGCAACCAGGGTTTTCCTTTGGGCAGGCGCTTGATCGCCCGCCAGCAACCGGACCGCCAGTCCAGGCCGTGCGTTTGCTGGATCCATGCCTCGTATTCGATGAGCCAGCGGAGCATGGGAAGGAAGGCGGACCAGCGGGTCTGTGGAGTGCCGCCAGAACCGTGCTGGCGACCCGGGATCGGCGGCTGCCCGCCCGTCCAGAGATCGATGCGGGCGCGATCCCGGCAGAAGATGCTGCCATGGCCTGGCGAATCCGGCGTCCATGAGGCGACGGCGCCGTGGAGTTCGATCCTGCCATTTTCCCACGGCATGGAATAACAACTGGTGCCGCTGAGGCCTTGCGAGGGGCTGCGGACCAGTCCGAAACGGACGAGCGAGTTGCCATCCGGGTGCCGGACATCATGTCCCCAATAGACCATCTGCTGGGACAAACCGCGGGCTGCATCGTGAAGGCAAAGACCGGGGTTGAAGACTTCGGAGGATGACAGGGCAGGCACATGCGCAAAATCGTCAGGTGTAATTTATTTGCAACAAATTTGTGTTTCCTGTTGCATCTTTTTTGCGTTTGTGGATTTTCGGGCGCGGAATATTCCATTCCGACCTCATCCCTATCCATCCTATGAAAGCGAAATTATTGCTCCTCCCTGCCCTCACGGCGCTCTCCCTGTCCGCCAACGCTGCCTCTTATCTGACCGGAGGCCACATCGACGGACCGGCCTTCGGTTATGACTCGCTCAGCGGTTTCGAACCCCACTTCCACAACGAAGGTGGGGCCGACGGCGCGGTGGTCGATGGCGTTGTGCAAACCACTGAATCCGAGTATGAACCGGACGAATTGATCGTAGTGGTGCCCTATAACTCCACGATCACGGTCAGTTCCACCAACTACTACTGGCTTTCAGAAAACGAAACAGATGCCGCCAACAACGGCACGCCCTATTTGGGGATCGGTTTGGAAGAACTGGATCCTGCGGATTGGGTGGGCGGGACGGTGACGCTGACCTTGCTCTCGATTTCCGGACCCGGTGATTTCCTGTTGTGGAAGGATGGCGGTCTGGGTGGTCCGAATGTCTTCCTCGACTCGGACAACAACACGATGAGTTTCACCCTTGATGCAGGCACGCACAACCACTTCAACTGGGGATTCACGGAACTCGGATTTTACAATCTGGAGTTTCAGATTTCCGGCGAGCACGTGACGGACGGACTGCAAAGCGGATCGGCAAGTTATACCTTCATGGTGCCGGAACCGACAACCGCGCTGCTGGGTGCCTTTGGAGCAATCGGGCTCCTGCGCCGCCGCCGGGCCTGATCCTCGCCTTTCCTCGATGAAACTTGCGATCGCCAGGACCGCAAGTCGGAATCAGAATCCAGCAAAGGTAGTCCCGAATGCGCATTTGCCCGCAGCTCGAGCTTTCCGCGCTGGTCGTAAAACCCATCGCCCTCACCCGTTCCCCTCCCCCCCGTCCCCCCCGTCCCCCTCACCCGTTCCCCTTCAATCCGCGGGCGACGCGGGCGGGGAGGACGGTGCCGGTGAGGGCGAGGATGACGATGCCCATGGTGGCGAGCATGGGGGCGACGCCGCCGTTTTGGAGGGCGACCCAGGCGAGGAGTGCGACCATGGCGGATTCGAAGAGCTGGATGCGGACGAGTTTGGAGACCTGGCCGGTGCCGATCATCAGGGCATGGTTGAGGTGGCGCCAGACGTGGGCGAAAAAGTAGAGGCCGTAGCAGGCAAGCAGGGTCCGCTCGATGTGGGCGAATTCCTCGCCTAGCCAGATCGAGAGTGCCCAGGGTCCGATGGCGACGAGTCCGAGCGCCGAGCAGAGTGCGAAGCCGGCACCAAACAGGTAGAGGCGTTTGCCTGCTTTTTGTGCCCAGGCTGTGTCGCCGCGGGCGAGCGCCTCCGCCACGGCGGGCCAGGTGGGCGTGCTGAGCATGACGACGAAGCCGAGCTGCATGATGGTCAGTGAAATGAAGACCCCATAGAGCGCGATGGCGGCAGGTCCGCCAGTGCGGCCGACCATCCAGCCGCAGAGGTTGTATTCGACGATGCCGGTGATGAGGCAGCAGGTCGAAAAGGCGAGTCCGTCCGAGAACAAATGCCGCGCGGTGGCAGGGCGTGCGTGTTTCCACGAGGGCAGCATGAGCGGATGTTTCCGCCACAAGGTCACGGTATTGAAGAGTTTGGAAATGACCATGGCACCATGCACGGCGATGACGAGGAACCACACTTGCGGCACCCACCAGACGCCGATGCCAACAAAGCAGGCAGCCATCACATTTCCTGCCGCGCCCCAAAGATTGTTAGAGGCGACTTCGAGGTGCCCTTCCCTCACCCGTTCGGTTAGATTGAGAACGAAGAGCAGGAGAAACAATCCGAGGCCTGTCCACAGCGCTGGGCGCAAGGCGGATTCCTTACCGACGAAGGCATCGCCGAAAATCGAGGCCAGCGGCACGAAGAGAAGCACGCAGGCCAGAGCGATGCCGGTGAGGGCGGCGATGCCGGTCATCAGGAAAAACGCGGTGGAGCCGAGTTCGCGTTGTTTCAAATCATCATTCGCCGCCCTTGCGCGGGTGAGCCCGTGGGTAAGCGCCGGTCCCACCCCCACTTGCAGGAGGGAAACGGTGCTGAGCGTGAGATTGACCGTGGTGTAGAGGCCGAATTCCTCCCGCCCGAGCACGCGCACGGCGATGGGGATGGAGAGCAATTGCAGGAGGATGGTCCCCGCCTTGGAGAGGAAGGAGGTCACGACCGCAAGCTGGATGGACTTGCTGCGGCGCGATGCGTGGTTTTCTCCTGCGGCTTCTTCCATCATGGGACTTTCCGCCGCGAGCTTAGGGCACCCGGCGGAATTGGAAGAGGCAATTCTCACGCTTTTCCTCCCGGGGATGAATCAGCACGCACCGCCCCGCTTGTAGAGGGTCATGAGCATGATCTTGCAATCGAGGACGAAATTCCAGTTTTCG
>JALOTR010000361.1 GCA_025457805.1 Akkermansiaceae bacterium
GTGGCGGTAGTCGATACAGGCCTTGTCCCAGACGAGCATGACTTTGCGTCCTTTGGGCGCGCCGTAGCGGAGTTGGTCGGCGCTGCTGCGCTTGATGACGGTCATGTCGTGGGCTTTCTTTTTGCCATCCTCGGGGTTGGCCATGCCGAGGCAGCTCATGTGGTGGTTGCGCATGTTCATGCGGAAGAAATGCCCGGTGGCGATGGCGCGGAGCTGGCCTTCGGAGTTTGCGGTCTTGGGATCAAAGCAGGCTGGCTGATGGTAATGACCGTCCATGCCATAGACGTCCCAGGCATCGAGTTCCGCGCATTGGGCGAACGGATCGGGGATGTGCTGCCGCATCGACTTGGCGATCAGGTCGTTGAGGGAGGTGATGTTGGCGAGCCGGCGCGGGCTTTGAATTGCCTTGAAAAAATGGCTGGGCTCGATGTTAGCGACCCCTTGATCGGCATGGAACTGAAGGAATTCTTGGCCGGTCCTGGAACTGCTCAAACAGCGCAACACGCCGAGTTGGCAATAATGGAGATCGGTAATGTCGGTGCACCGGTACTGGCGTGAAGACTGGGGATAGAGTTCGGCGATGCTTGAGAAAAACCGCGTGGAAAACTCATTATCAATAGGTTGCGTTGGATCCATAAAAATTTTTTGGATCTAACAGACTCCAAATCAAGCGATTTATGGCGCTGGCAGGCGAAATTTGTGACCCGCGGGTCGATTTTGACTTCACACTCCCCGACCCCCGCAGACTCCTGGCGGCCAGCTACAGCAGCAATGCAGCGGGCAGGAAGACGGATTTTTCAGGGAAGTTTTCCACACCCATCCGGAGTCTCGTGATCGGTGACCCGCCCGGGTCCAGTTCCCCTTGGCTGGCGAAAAGGCAGGGATGGACCTCCGGGCCGTCCGCGCGAAAGAGGGGAGAATGTGAGGTCGATGTGGGGTCGGAACGACTCTCATCGGCTTTCTCATTCGCCTACCTTTCACAGGACCGCCCGGCCGTCTTCGCTAAGGCTACGCCGGGCCAGGGAGGATCGGTCCCTGCCTTTTTTCGTGACGGCTTCCGCAGGTTGGTCTTTTGGGGTGGGGCGGGTTGGGGTAGGGATTTGGCATGCGGATGGAGTTGGAGACCTTGATGTTGGTTTTTTCCGGAGACGAGGGCCTTGCCGTCCCGGCGGAGGGCGCTTTGTTTTTGGGGGCGGTGCCGCATGGCGCGCTGCGGGCTTGGTCGGCGCTGACCGGGTGGCAACCGCTCAAGCCGCTGGCGGATGCTTGGGATGCGGCGGGCTTTGCAAGAGAGGATGACTTGCCGGCGGGGCGCTGGCCGCTGGTGATGGTCTTGCCGGGGAAATCACGGGATGAGACGCTTGCATGGTTTGCGCTGGCGAGGGAACGGTTGGCCCCCGGGGGACGCATGGTGGTGGCCATGCCGAACAAAGCAGGCGCGGGCCGCTTCGAGAAGGAACTGGCAAGCGCCACGGGCAATATTTCATCGATCCAAAAACACAAGTGCCGCGCCTTCCATGCGGTGGAGGATGGAAAGTGGAATGAGGAAATCTTCGAATCCTGGCGCTTGCTGGCGGAGCGTCGTCTGATTCCGGAAACCCAATATCTCACGCAAGCCGGTATTTTCAGCAGCGATCATGTGGACCCCGGTTCCGCGCTGCTGGCAAACCATCTGCCGTCCCACCTCCACGGATCCGTCGCCGATCTGGGGGCGGGTTGGGGTTATCTAACAGATAAAATATTGCAAAACTGCCGCAAGGTGAGCCGGGTGGATTTGTTCGAGGCGGATCGCCGGGCTCTCGAAAGTGCGGAGCGGAATCTCGCGCGGTGGCAGCCGGAGGGCGTGGCGCATTTCCACTGGCATGATGTGACCCAAGGCCTGCCTTCGCAGTATGATGCGATTGTGATGAATCCGCCTTTCCACACCGGTCAGGCAACGGATGTGGATCTCGGCCGGGCCTTTCTGAAGACAGCGATTTCAAGCCTCAAACGCGGAGGAAAATTGTTCCTGGTGGCGAATCGGCAGCTTCCTTATGAGGCAGTTTTGGAAACCAGCGGGCTGGCTTGGCGGAAGGCTGCGGAGGATAAGATATACAAACTTCTTTTTGCGGAGAAGAGGTGAGGCATGAGCTTCGGCGGACAAAATGTCCGCTGGAAACAGGGTTCAGAGTGAACCCGCTCCATGGGAATCCAGGAGGATTTGCCGCACAATCGGCAACGCCTTTTGGAAGGCATCCTTTAACTCCTGCACGTCCGGCATCCTCACCTGCTGAAAGGCTGCTTCCATCTCAGTATGAGTCACGCGGCTGTTTGCCACGATGAACTCGACGTCCTCCATGTCTTGAGGGTCGTTCCCCCGCATCATTTTTGTAAGAATCAAATCCACTGCATGAGGGCGGAACAGGCGAAGCCAGCGAGTTTGCGGGCGCACAATTGGAACGATATATGATTCCCATTCCGGCCGCAGAAAAACCTGATCTTCGCAAAACAAATGGGTGATGTAGAGCCCCTGCGGTTCCAGAATGCGATTGGCTCGCTCTTGGGCTTCCCAAAAGCCATCGTCTTCCATCAACGCCGCAAGTTGGGAAAGACGAATGATCCCATCCACATCCTGAGTGGTGCCGAATCCTGCCGGAGTATCCGGAAATCCAAGGCATAATGCCGCACGTCCGTAGAGGACAAGACTCACCTCGTGGTCCAATTCGCGATCCAGAGCCAGAAGAACCTGTGTGGGATTGTCGGCCAACGGTTTCATTGAGTGACCGTTTTTCGAGGCCTGATCCATTGCTTGAGGTTGATTGACCCGTGGCGAGTGAGTCCCGTCATGGCAACAAAGCGCGAAGGATGAGGAAGCGCTTCGGTCTGTGATGCGGAGATATCATCAGGCAGGAGTTTCAGCAGGTTTGTCCAAAATGGATTGGCAGGTTCCACATCGCGACCACATTCGGCGATGTGCCGCACGACTGTTCCGCATCGTTCCCTGAGTGCCAGAGCGGCGAGTGAGTCTGGAGAATTTCCATCCGCTGCCAACATCGCGGCCCCCATCCTGAGCCGCTGCTGCGAGTAGGGAGCCGTAAGGGATAGCAATGCGATGGAGAGTTCCTCGTTGGTCAAGCCCTCTTCACTTGCACAATCCAGATGATCCGGTGGGTGATCACTTCCCGATTGCGAATCGCCGTGACTGTCATAATACCGCAATCCGCGCTTCACAGCCAAGCGCTCAAGATCACCTGGTGCACCGAGTCCCAGCCGACGAGCCTTCATCAACAGCGGCGACAAATGCACTGTTGTGCCCAGTCTACTGGCCAAAGTCATAGGCTCCATACCCTGAGACTACCGACACCCCGCCCGATTGCAATCCCGCTCTGCCTCTTCTCAGACAACCGATAACCGCTCCTCAACCGAGGTTCGAGATGGTTTGGAAGATGGCGGTGATCATGAGGTAGGCCATGGTGCCGATGAGGCCGGCCATGATGATGAGGACCGTGGGCATGATGAGGGCCATGATGCGTTGCAGGTCCTTGTCGAGTTCCTTGTCGTAGCGCTCGGCGGCGCGGCGGAGGGAGAGGTCGATCTTGCCGGTTTGTTCGCCGACCGAAATCATATCAATCAACAGCGGTGGGAAAGCACCATTGCGGATGAGGGCTTTGGAGAAGGAACGGCCATCGCCGACCTGGACGATGACTTTATCGAGCTCGGTGCGGAGCGAGCGGTTTTCCGTGGCATCGCGGGAAAGTTCGAGCGCGCGCAGCAGGGGCAGGCCGTTGCCGACGAGGTTGGCCATGGTTTCGAGGAACTGGACGTAGAAGCGGCTGGTGATCACGCGGCCGATGAGTGGCAGCTTGAGTTTCATGCGATCCCAGGCGGGCTTGTTGGCATCGTTGTCTTTCCATGCCTTGAAGAAGATGCCGGAGGCGATGAGCGTGAGGACGAGGACGAGCCACCACTTGCTGAGGAAGTCCGAGGCGGCGATGAGGATGGCTGCGCCGAGTGGCACTTTGCCGCCCGGGGTGCTCTCGATGAGCTGGGTGAGTTGGGGAATGAGAGTGGTGACGAAAACGATGGAAACGCCGATGCCGGCAAGCACGAGGAAGGCCGGGTAGATCATCGCGAGGATGAGGCGGCTTTGAAGTTCGGCGAGGGTTTTGAGGTAATGGGCCTGGCGCTTGAGAATGGTATCGAGCGCACCGGACGCTTCACCGGCGGCGGCGAGCGAGCAATAGAGCGAACCGAAACTGGGGCTCACTTTCTTGAGGGCGACGGAGAAATTCACCCCATCGCGGACGATTTGGCGGATCTTGAAGGAGACGGCCTTCAGGTTGCCGAGTTCCTGGCGGTTTTCCATCGACTTGAGCGCGGGCTCAAGCTGGAGACCGGCGCTGAGCATGTCAGAAAGTTCCTCG
>JALOTR010000362.1 GCA_025457805.1 Akkermansiaceae bacterium
CGTCCGCTACTTCCGCGATGCGAGATATGAAACACATGAGGGAAAACCCAAATTCATCATCTACCGCCCCAACACCATCCCGCGGCTGGCAGAACGCATGACTCAACTCCGTGCAGCTCTCGCCGAAAGGGGATTTCCGCAGATCCAACTCGGCGCCGGCCTCTATCATGCGGAGGACAACGATTCGCGCGGCATTGTGGATGTGTTCGATTTCTTCGTCGAGATCCCTCCGCACGGTCTGGTGGATGGCAAGGACTTCCTGTTCGGAGCCGGTCCGGAAACCGTGAAATACGGGGAAAAGGATCCGCCCTCCATCCGTCCCTATGATGGTTTCCAAGGGCTGGTTTACGATTACAACGCCGCCGTCCGCAACAGCCTCAAGCCGGGCCGTTATCCGGATGAAATCCTGCGCAAACTCCGCCGCGGGCTGATGCTGGGTTGGGACAACACCGCCCGCCGCGGCCGCCATGCCCACATCGCCTTCGGCTGCAATCCGGCCACTTTCCGCTTCTGGCTCAAAGCCCGGCTTGATCAGGCGCGGACCGAAGGACAACCGGAAATTTATATCAATGCATGGAATGAATGGGCGGAAGGCACCATTCTGGAGCCCGACCAGCAATTCCATACCGCCTATCTCAAAACCGTGCGCGAACTTGCGGGTCCCGGCGAGAGGCACCCTTCATCATCTTCTTCGCCATGAAGAAATGTTACATCCACATCGGTGTCCACAAGACGGGCACCACTTCCATCCAGATGCTGCTGGGCAGACACCGCTCCGCCCTGCGCAAGCACGGCATCAGCGTGCCGGTGGCCGGCAACGCGTGGTCGCCGGATGTGGGATATCATCACAACATCGCCTTCGAGCTCAACAACGACAACCGCTTCGTCCCCGGCAGGGGCGGATTGGATGCCTTGTGCCGCGAATTGGAAAAGGAAGAGTGCCCGACCGTGGTGATCTCCAGCGAGGACCTTTGTGTGTCTGCGAGAGACGCGGAAAAAGTCGCCCGTTTGCGTGAACCCATCGCCGCCATGGGATATGAAATCATCTGGGTGGTTTACTTCCGCACCTACCCGGAATGGGCGGAAAGCGCTTACATCGAACTCTCCAAGGCGCTCGCCATCACCCGCAAGTTCGAACCATGGGTGAAGACCGAACCGATGTCGCTCGCGGTGGGACTCGACCCCGTTGGCACCCTCGCCCACATCAAGGCCACGGGAGACAAGATCATGCTGCATTCTTATGCGCAGACTTCCGGCGATGTGACGGGCCATTTCTTCGCACAAATCGGCGCGCCGGATCTCCTGCCCGGAGAAATGAAATCGAAGGATCGGGTGAACAACCGCTTGTCGATTCTGGAACTCGAACTTCTGCGCAACATGGCCGTGCACATCATGCGCCACATTCCCCAGGATCTGAGACCCTGCATCCGCGATGCGGTGCGCGCCGAGCTTGGCAGACTTCCCAAAGCGCCATCATTCCGCGGCTTGTCCAACCCGCTCGCTTACCGGCTTTATGAATCCACCCGCCCGGCTTACGAGGCCTTGCTGAAGGAATACCGGCCGGATGCCACCATGGATGATTTTTTCCCGCTCGCTGCCCACTACGAACCCGTGACCATCGACAGCAATCCGCCCTCTCCGGAAGACCGCTTGAAGCTCTACCGTGCGCTCATCCGCTTGTGCTTTACCGACAAATTCGGAGCACAAGCCACATCGGCACCCCTGACCAAGCCATGAAGCGCGCATTCATCTATATCGGGGCTCCAGGTCCGGGAACCCAGCGGATTCATGACATGTTGCAGAAGCACGAAGGCTTCCTGAAAAAACAAGGCGTGCTTTGTCCGCAGGCAGGACGCGTCCATCCCTCGGCTGCGGTGCATCACCAATTGGGATATGATTTGCGAGGCGACACGCGCTTCAACCCGCAAGCGGGAGGAGTGGATGCATTGGCGAGGGAGTTGGACCTCAATCCCGTTGAAAAAGTAATCCTTTGTTCCAACACGCTGATCACCTTGGGTTTTCGCCCTGCTGCCATCCAGGCGCTGCGTGAGGTTTTTTCACGGCGCGGATATGATATCACTTGGTTGGTCTATCTGAGATCCTATACGGAATGGCTTGCAAGCAGTTATGTCGAACAACGGTGGATGGGACTCACCCACCAGACATTCGAGCAATGGCGCACCGCCCATCACAATCCGGTCATGGCTGCGCCGGACAAGCTTCTTCGCGCATTCATGGAAACGGGTGACCCGTTCATTCTGCGTTCCTACTCCCAGGTGGAACATCGGTTTGCGGAGGATTTCCTGAGCCAACTGCAAGTCCCGTGCCCGGATGACCTGCTCGATGTCCTTCCGGGTCGTGGCATTCTGGATTTTGAAATGCGCCGGCTCGTCGAGGAATACGCCGCCCTGCATCTGGACGAGGCCGGACTCAACCGCTTGAAGGCCCGCGTGGACCAGGAAGCGGCGAGGGTCCCCCGCAGCCCGAGATTGAAATCGATCTCCTCCCAAGACAGGGCTGCGCTGGAAAAGGAAACCCGCGCTTCACAGGAGGCACTGCTTCAAATGGCAGGTATCTCTGCAAGCCATGATGAGTTTTTCGGAAGCGCGGATGATGATGGCCCGCAATCCATCGAGGAATTGCCCGCAGCCGATCTCGCCGAGTTATACAAAACCTTCTTCCTTTGCGCCACGACCTGAGCCGCCACTCCTAGCGATCGCCCTGCCGCCCCGGCTCCCCATTGATCATTGCGTATCATATAACTTCACACCATGTCCCGGATCATCCTCCACATCGGCACCCACAAGACTGCCACCACCACACTCCAGCGGGCCATGCATGCAAACCGCGCGGAGTTGGAAAAACATGGCATCATTTACCCGCACACACCGCCCTCCACGGGTCATCACATTCTAGCTGCGGACTGGATCGATCCCATCATCCCAGCCGGGTCCGATTTCACCATGCCCGAGGGCGGGCCGGCGCGGATGTGGAAGAACATTGCAGACGCGCATGCCAAGAGCGACCGGACCGTCTTCATCAGCGCGGAGGCCTTTTCACGCGGCGCGCCGAAGCGGATGGACATGAAGGCATTCCGCGGTTTGGTGGAACGCTTCGACCGCATCGAGGTGGTATGTGTGTTGCGGGACCAGTTGAGTTATCTCCAGTCGGTTTACATGCAGTTGCTGAAAAACCGGATGCCGCAGCCTTTTCCTTCCTTCTTCAATGAATCCCTCGCCTCCGGGATGGCGGCAGGGGTCTGGCTGGACTTCGGCGCACTCTACGATCATATTCTAACAGGTTTCCCGCCGGAAGAGATACGTTTCATGAGTTTCAACGATCTCAAGACCCCTCCGGACGGTGTGGTGGGTGCGATGTTGGACCTCATTCCGGGTGCTCCGAAGCCATCCTCCTTCCAACAAGTCAACGGCGGACAATCCAATGTGTCTCCGGACCCGCTCGGCGGCTGGACGGCTTGCTGCATTTCCACACCGCAACGGGCCAAACCCAAGCTGATCGCCAAGACCACCGAGATTCTCAAGACCGAGTTCGGCGAGGGATGTCGGACGATGCTCTACACCGCCAAGGAAGTGGAGCGGCTGATCAACCATTTCACCCCCATGAATCAGGAGTTCGAGCGGCGGGTGCGGGCAATTCAACCGGAGTTCTGCTTTCCGGAGCTCAAGTCGAGGTTCACCGATATCGGGCGGGATCAAATCAAGGACAAGTTCTGGATCCGGCTCGCCCGCGACCTTTATCGCGATCCGCCATCAGCGGCTCAAGCGGGGTAACAGGCCGTATTCCTTGCGGAATGCGTCATCCAGCTCCGCATAAAGCGCCTCCACTCTCGGGCGGAATGGCGCAGGAAGCTGCGTCCGGGTCCGCCCACCTCGGGAAATGAGAAACGCCACCAGCTCCTTGCGCATCGCGGGAGGGATCGGCCTTTGTTTTTCAAGGAAACGCAACAGTTCCAGGTCCTCTCCGCTGAGGCTGCCATTTTCGGACGCCTCGACCTCGACATCACTCCAGTGCGGAATGCCGAGAGTGGCGCACAAGGTCGCGGCAGAATCGCGCACTTCCATGCGATCATAGTCCACGATGTGGATCGCCTCACGACCGAAAGCCGCCACCCACGGTGCAAGGCGTGCCGTGAAGTCAAACCGGGTGCCCATCCGCTTCAGGTAGGGCCCGAATTGGTATTCCTGCCCGGCGAGCTCCGCAGGCCTCGATTTCACCCGCTGGAGAAACGACTCATAAAGCAAATCGCCAATCTCGCGGGCTGGACTTCGTATCAGAACTGGGATGCGAATGCCACGCAGCGCTCGGCATTCATCAATCTCGTGGCGGGGCAATCGTATTACATGGAAGTGCAGCACCTTGAGGGCGGTGGCGGTGACCACG